>CAIXSC010000096.1 GCA_903921945.1 uncultured Planctomycetaceae bacterium | reverse complement strand
GGATCGATCGGTCCATCTTCGAGGTCAAGCGAGAAGCCATAGAGCCGTCCATCCGCTCGCATCGCGATGTCGCCGACGTCGAACCCGTAGAACCCGCCTGGGGTCGAGTTGCCGTTGACGATCGTTTCCAGTTGGCCTGTGAACGGATTGAACGTGCCGAGCGTCGATTGGTCGATCCCGACGCCAAAGCCATTGTCGTAGCTGATGAACAGCGGAACGTTTCCGAGCGTGTACGGCACGGCGCTGGCGTTGTTCAGGAGGTCGGCGGTCACTGGCGGCTGGAAAGTGCCGTTGGGCGCGTCGTCAATGTGGTCCTCGACGATCCGCACCACGGACGGATTGGGTTCGAGCCGCAACAAGGGATTCGTCGGCAGAGGGGTTGAATACTGGGCAAGCTGGTCTGGAATCTGCGCCTTCGACGATACCGCGACGAAATAGCGGCCCGTGATGAGATTCATCGAGCCGGCGAACGGGTCGAGCGCCCCGACGCTGCCCCGGGCCAAATCGCTCAGATTGGCGCCGGTCAGCGGCTGCGCCTGGTCTTCCTGCAAGTTCGAATCGGTGCTGGCGTAAATCAACCGACCGGTCGCATCGAAAATCGAAAGCATCGTGTCGGGACGCGCCATGCCGTCCGCGTAATCGATGTCGAACGTCGCCGCCACGATCGCGCCCACGGCCGTCTCGAGCTCGCTGTAATCAACGTCCAACTGGTACCAATCGACATCGCTTCCCAGGTTGGCCGGCGTGGAGGCGATACCGCCCGCCACGCTCAAGACGCCGCGATCCGACGTCAACAGATTGCCCAGGGGCTGGGCCGTCACGAGCGAATCGTTGTTGCCGAGCGTTTCGGCGACTTCGCCGGACAAAGGCGAATGAGCCGGTTGGCCGGATACCTGGATGCCAGTGGCCGCATAACGAATGTCGCTGAAGGTGATCGCCGACCCGCCGACTTCATCGAGTTCGCGCAGGCGGATCTGCAACTGATAGGCGCCGGCCGTCAAGCCGCCGCCCAATTGGTTCCTGTCGAGCAATTGCGAGGCCGGGTCGCCTGAACGCAAACTGCTGCTGCGGACTCGCAGATGATAGGTATTCGAATCTCCCTGTCCGGGCAGGATGACCCGCATGCCGGCATCCCGAGGATTGACCGTGTAGCGGTCAGGCACGCCATACGGGGCTCCATCGGTCAGCGGCGCGACTTGAGTCGCTCCATCCGCAAACAGTAGCGACGGGTTCTCCGTTTCGGCGCCTGAATTGTTCGACAGAGCCTGGATGTTGCCCTCTTCGTCGATGAGTTCGATCACAGTGTCGAGCGACTGGGCGGTGCGGTCGATGTCGAACCACACCGTCGTTCCCGGCTTGCCTTTAAACGTGTAAACGTCCACATCGCCCGGATTGGCGATCGTCCCTTGGACTGTGAACCCGAGCCGCAGGTTTTCGTCGCCTTCCTTCTCGAACGCGCCGAGTTCGCCCAGCGACTGGCCGCTGGCCGGAGTGCCGTTGCTGCCGGCCGGATTCGAGCTGGCCGGTTCGTTTTCCGTCACGGTCGCGACATTTCGATCGTGGGCGTATTGGTTGACGGACACACCGGTCCAGTCGCCTGGCACGGGTAATCGGCCGATTCTCGTCTGAGCGAAACTGCCCGCCTGAATGAAAACTCCCGAATCCAACGAACGATCCGTCACGTCGGAGATGGCGAGCTTGATCTTGTGCGTTCCCGGCGCCAACCCCAAGGCCTGGGCCGTGAAAACTTTCGTGAAGCCGTCGTACCCGACTTCGTTCAAGAATTGCCCGCCATCGAAAATCCCGTTGTTGTTGAAAAACTGCGGGTTTTGTGGATTCGTCCCGATCGGATTGCCACCATTGATCGTGTTGATCGAAATGGGCGTGGTCGTTCCAGGGACAAAGGCGATGTTTCTCCCATCCACGTAAAACGCGAACACGTCGTTGAAGTTCGAATTCGCAAACTCGTTGTACTCCTCCGAGCCGAACACGAAATTGAAAAACAGATTGCCGCTGTTCGTTGTGAAGTCAAACTCGAGGTAGCTCGTGTCGAGCGTTGTCACGCCGAACGTCGCGTCGAGTTGGGTATCGCCCGCCCCCGACGCGGTTCCCGTCGAAAACTCGTTGGTATTCGGTCCGCCCGCGTTAACCGCGTCGCCAGACGTCAAAACAATTCCCGACTCGATCTTGATCGACGACGCGCCGCCAGTGAAAGTCCCGGCGGAAATGCCGCTGCCCACAAAGGTCGCGTTGCCGATTGGTGTCACGCCAGGCCCGAGCAACACGTCGCGCAACGCGTTCGCGTCGCTTAACGGCACGACCACCACTTGATTCCCCCCGCCAGCGCTGCCGAGTTCGATCGTCGTGTCGCCGTCGTTGTTCGTGTCATTTTGCGGCGAACCATCCGGCTTCAGACCGGCGCTGACGGTGTCATCCGACGTGGAGGTGATGACTACCGGGAAACTCGGTTGCCCGATCACCTGGAAAATGCCGCCGATGCGATCCTCGATCTCCAGTGGACGGCCGTTGACGACGAACCCCGCTGTGACATTCGAGAGCCCATCACTGCCGCCGTTGGCAGCCTTCACCACCAAACTTTGCGTCGGACTGCTCTCGAGCCTCAAGCCGCCGTACGTGTGGAAATCGTAGATGTAAATCGTATCGAGCATCACGTGGGCAATGTCCGTGTCGTCCCAAACCGACTCGGTGGTCAGCGTTTCGCCGCGGATGACCATGCCGTTGATCGCGTTTTCCGTCAGCCGATTGTTCCGGACTAGCGGTCCCTGATTGTCCAGGAATCCGGGAAAAGCATCGATGCGTCCGGAGGAGCGGCCCGCGTCCGCGTTGAGTTGCGAATTGATCGCGTTGGCGTTGATGCTGATAGCCGGGCCGCTGTTGAACTGCAGAATGTTGCCGACGATGGTCGGCTGGGCTCCCCGCACGAAGATCGACGCGGCCTCGTTGAAGCCTCGGCCAAAGCGGCCCGCTGGCGCTTGGCCTCCAAGCCCGTTTTCGTTGTACTCGAAGATCGAGTTCGTGATGCGCGCTTCGGACTGGTGGACCTCCACCGGGTTGAACGCCGTGAACGTCCCTTCCACGCGGGTCACGCCACCAGCGCCCGACACCACCACGTTGTCAAGACTTGCCGAACTGTGCGGTCCCACGAAGATGCCCGCCCAATCACCCCGCCTCGGCGCGTTGGCGTCGAAAAACAGGTCGAACACCGGGTTCGACACGCCGTCATTGCGGGTCTGGAATGTTCCACCCGCGCCGTAACGGTCGTCCGCCAGCGAAGTGAAAACGGTTTCCAGCCCATCCGTCGCTTCGGCCAACAACTGCCCGCCCATCGCCGTCGAAATGCCAGCACCCGATAGCTTCACCGTGATCGCCGGGTCGATCGCCAAGCGGGCGTCGAGCCGCGGTCGGAATAGCGACGTGGCCGACTCGTTGGTCAACACGGCCGCGAACGTCGTCCCGTTGTCGGTGAACGTCGTGTCCGTTCCGTTCAGCTGCGCGATCAACGTGTACGGTCCAGCGCCCGTGGGACCGCTGCGGTATAGCCGGCGCTGCGGCGAACCAACCGGCGCCGCCGGCAAGTTCGTCAGCCGCACGCGGTCGCCGTTTTGGATCGCGACCGTCGCGGTGGCCAGCGACGCCAGCCCCTCGTTGCCCTGCGCGTCCACATTCGTGATCTTGTAGTTGTAATTGCCTTGCGTGAAGCTTGGCAAACCGCCTCCCACCTGCCGCGTGACCGTGGTCAAGCCCACCGAGGGCCGCGTCGTCAATTGCTCGGGGCCACCCGGCGTTCCCGCGATCACCAAGTTCTCGTTGAGCACGTGGACGATGTCGCGGTCATCGAACCGCGCCGGAACGGTCAAACGCCGCAGCGAGTTGCCCGCCGGTGTCCGCAGCCTTACGAGCAACCCGTTGATCGAATTCCCATTGCCAGCCAAGTCGACCAGCGTGTTGCCATGAATGTCGGGACCGACTCGCGAGTAGTCCGAGGTGAACGCCACGAACTGGAACGGCGGCGAATGGAAATTGTCTTCCCGGAAACTGTCCGGTGTCGCCGACATCGCGGCGTCGGCGCTGCGGGTGATCGTGTTGTACGCCACCGTGGGCCGCGCATCGGCCAAGTTGATCGGGTTCACCGTTTGCGCCACCGCGGCCACCACCACGGTTCCACCGCCGTAGCGGATATCGGCATGGGAAACGTGATTGAGGAAAATCCCGCGGGACTCGTAGTTCAACCGGGTCGGGTTCGTCGCGTCGATATCGTTCCGGAACGCCAACCCACCCCAATTCCCCGGCTGCGGGAGCACGGTGTCCGGATTGTTATCCCGCCCAATCGTGGCGTCGTCATACGAGGTAAAGTAGACGCTTTGCGTTGGCGTACCCAACACCTGCAGGGAGCCGCCGCTGCGATCGATCGTCGGCGAGGTGCTGCCAACATTCACCGCCGACCGGCGCATCTTGAAGATCGCGCCCGCATCGACCATCACCGTGACGCCCCGGGGAACGTCCAGCGTCGAGCCATCCGGCAGAGACGCGCTCAGGGAATTGAAGCCGATCTCGTACGGCAAGTTATCGGCCAGCGTAGCCGCCACGCCGTCGGCCCCGTTGTTCCCCACGACCCGCACAATCTGCCCCGGTTGGGCGGCGGCCAAAGCGGTCGCCAAGTTGTTTCGCGGACTCGAGATCGCGCCCGTGCCGCCGCTGGGCGCCGCTTTGTCGACGTAAATCGTGTTCGCCGCCGTTTGCGCTCGGAACCAGAAGTTGTAAAGGCCGCCCGGAGTGCCATCCGAGTCGCCGTCCAACTTCACGCCCGTCGCATCGACAATCGTCCGCGCCGCCTGCGGCCGGAAATTGAACCGCAAGTCGTACTCGCCTTGCGTTGTGCCGCCCATCCCGGTGTCTTCGATCGTCGGGTCGTAATTCCCGTTGCCCGACGCGCTCACACCCACCCAGTAAATGCCCGGTTGAAGCTGCAGGCCAATGAACGAGTCTTTGCTGTAGTAGTCGTCGTTCTGCGCGATCAGCTTTCGCTCGGTCCCGATCACCACACCGTTCTGATCCCGCACATCGATCGACTGGTAGAGCCGGAGATTGGTATCGAGCAGGCTGGAATTGAACCGCCGCTCGGCGATCGTCTCCGCGGTGAACTCGCCCGCCTGGGACAGTTCAAACCGGTACATGTCGATGTCCTTGCTTTCCGGCCGGAATTGCCGTTGCAAGTGAACAATGTCGGCGTCGCCAGGAAACACCGGCTCCACCGGATTGTCAAACGCCAAGTTGGATGTGTTGAACGTCTGCGAGCTATTGACGTTCGCCAGCGGCGTCGCCACCGGCGCGGGACCGTCCTGGCCCATGATCGAGCCTGGCGGGAGATCGTAACTGCCGCCCAATCCCAGCGCGGCGCCAATCTCATGGAACGCGCGTTGAAACCACGTGCCGCCGTAGCTGTCGTCCCAACTCTCGATCGCTTCCAAAATCACAGACGGCCCCACCGCCGTGTTGCCGACGATGCTGTAGGGGAAGTCCACGCCCGTGGGAATGAACGGGTTCACCGCCCGAAGGTCGCCCGTGACCACCGTTAGACCGAGGTTCTCCGTTTCGACGAACCGAACCCCCGACACCCGCCCCAGGATTTCGAAAATCTCGCGGGCACGGGTCTTCTGATTCTCCGTGATCAAATTCGACAGGGCGTTCCCCTGCGGATCGAACCCATACAGAGATTGGAAGTTGTAGCCAAACGTGCTGATTCCCGCGGAGCGATCCGGAGCGTCCGGCACGTGCTGCGCGGCACTGCCCAAATTCGTGTCCCGATGCCCAGGCCCCTCGTTGTCGCCCGGAAAATCGAGCGTGAACACCTGGGGATCGATCGCGGCCGTTTGAATTGTCCCCACGGCGCCCAAGACACCCAAATTCGTCGCCGTGTCGAACGACGAGCCCTGCCCGCCCGCCCAGGCCAACCGCAGCACGAGCGCCGTTGGATTCGGAGTGGCGATTTCGAACGTCTCGTCGCCCGAAACAATCGAAGCCCGCACGAGCACGTTGGACGAAGTGTTCGCGTTGATCGCATCGACGAGTTGCCGAGCCGTCGAGCGGCTTCCAGGAGAATTGTTCACGACCACGAAAATCCGGTCGCCGAACACCGAGACCTGGGGAGCGACATTCAATCCCAAATTCGCGCGGGACACGGTCACCGCGACCCCGCCACCCGCCTCGCCCGGCGTCACGGCTTCAAATCGAGCCCGCACCGCGCCGCTAGTATTCAAATCCGACTCGACACTGGCCACCTCGCGAACCTGCTGCGGCGCCAGCGGCGTCGCCTCGTTCGTGCCGATCCGCAACCGAAATGTGCCGGGACCGGCCGGCAAACTCTCCAGGTTCGCGGCGAACGTCAATGTCGCCTTGTCGAACGCCGGGTCGTAGACCACGGAAGTCGGCAAATAGGTCGTGTCGTCGACGTTCTCGACCGTTTCCCGAGTGAAAATCAACCGGTAGAACTCGGGGTCGACGACGGTCGGATTCGGCGAAATCTGCCCCGTCGCGACCGCGGTGGGATAAAGATCGTCGTTGTTGAAGTAGACGTCGATTTGGTTGCGGCGCTGCGACAGCGTCGTGCCAACACGATCAATCGGTTGCGGCACAACCGCCAACACCAACGCGCCCAAATCCAATTCGAACTTCCGCTGCTCGTTTAGTCCGCCTTTAAAAGGCTCGCCAAAGGCGTTTTCGAGCGGCGTCGCAGTGGCCCCGAGCAGATCAATGTGGTAGCGGTCGTCGACCAGCCGCTCTTTGAACCGCGCGATCACCTCCCGGTCCGACTCGCCCCGACCGATATACCCGGGAGTCAGCAATACGTCGTTGGCGCCGCCCAACTGGATCGTCGTGTTGGGCACTAAATTCACCGCGATCTGCGTCGTTGGATTGCCGCCCACCAAAGACGCTTGCACCAACGGACTCGATAACGGATCGGTGTTGATGGCCGACACGACCTGCGACGCCCGTGTGACGCTACCGACGGTGCTGTTGAGCTGCACGGCAATCGTGATGCCGGTCGCTGGCACGCCGCTGACGGCGATCACCGGCGCCACACCGGCACCCAAGGGTGCCTTCGTGAACACCAGCCGCAAGTTGTTTCCCGCCGCTCCCGCCGCCACGGCCTTGAACTGGAACTGGACCGCGCCCGCCGATCCCAAGTCGGACACCGCCGATGCCGCGTTCGCTCCCGTCAAGGTCAGCGGGCTGTAGTTCACGGCCGGAGTCGCGATGTTGGCCGCCGCCGAACCGCGAGTCACAGCGGCGCCAATGAACGTTGACGCGATCGCGTCCGAGTTGATCGCCGTCACCAAGTCCTGCGCCGTGCTGGGGTTCCGCACGTTCGTGTTCAACTCGGCCGTAATCACCGTGCCACTCACCGTGATCCGCGGCAAGCCGATCCCGCCAAAGTCGCTCTTCGTGACCGCCAGTTGCAAACCGTTCTGCGCCGTGCCCAGCGCCTTCGCCGTCAGCGTGACCTGCACCAGATTGTTGGTGTTGAAGTCCGAGGTCACCGTGGCCGGCGTGAACACACCGTCCAACCCCGCCCGCCAAATCTGAATGCCCTCCGCGACGGACGAAAAGTCCAAGATCTGGTCCTGATCGAACCGGAACGTCAAGTCCAGCGGAGCCACGTTCAACGTCTGGTCAGGCTGAAGCAGTTGGCCGTCGTCAGGCAGGATCCCCGCCAATTGCGGGCCCGCCATGACGCGACGGTCTTCCAGCGGTTCCGACCGCATCACCCTCGCCAACCGGTCTCGCAGATCCTGCCGCAGCCGTCGTCCCCGAGCACGGTCGCCACGCTTCGCAGTTCGCCGAATAGCCATGTATATGCAGCCTCTATTCCGACAGCTCGATTCCGACAGCTTTTGCCCGACAGCACCACTCAACCCAAACTGACGCCGATTTCCCTGCTCCGGGGTGGACAACGGACCGCTGCAAGGCGGACCGATCGATCTTCCCCCCCCGTCCGAACGAATCCGAGGTCTCGGTTTCCGACATCTGGAAAACGATACACCAAGGGATCAAAGGGGATTATCTGCCGGACAAGTTCCCCTCCATCACCGCCGGATTATAATTCCGTCGGAAACCATTGCAACGAAATTGCTTTTCGTCGGTAGTACCGACAGGAAAAAGGTTTCCGACGCTTCGGCGAGCTCCGAACAGGCGTTCCGTAACGGTTGCGCCGAGGGGGCCGAAAAGCGGATTTTTGACGTTTCGTCCCCCCACCAGTTCCACTCGAAGAGCGAATTCAGTCGGCAGTGTTCCCCCAGTCGCGATAAAGAAACGTAAACATTTGTTGCAATCCGGGAACGTTGATGCGATACTCTCCGCAAACGTCCACTCCGGTACGATGAATGGATGAATGGATGGAATCCTTCCCGCACACCCCGAACCAGGGAGACATCATGCGAGTCAGTCCCGCCGCGGTCCTTCTCATGGCCGCAATCGCTGTCGCAGTCACGTCGCCGCTGCGTGCCGACACCCCGCCCGCCAAGCCCCAGGCGCCAGGATTGGGCAATCCCGGTAAATTGACCGCCGTCGTGGTTGACTCAGGCCGCGTCAAGGATGGCGTCTTCATCCTCTCCGGCCGCGATGCTTCGCAGCAGTTGGTCGTCACCGGCCAGTATGACAGCGGACAAGTTCGCGACCTGACCGGCAAGGTGCAGTACAAGGCCGAACCGGACGGCATCGTCACCGTGGATGCAACCGGCTACGTCGCTCCCGTGAAAGAGGGCACGGCCAAGGTTCGAGTCCTGGCCGACGGCAATGTCGCCAGTTCCGTGGATGTCACGGTGACCAACATCACCAACGATGTTCCCGTGAACTTCCCCAACCAAGTCGTTCCCGTCTTCACCAAGTTCGCTTGCAATGGCGGCGGCTGCCACGGCAAGTCGGGCGGTCAAAACGGCTTCCGCCTCTCGCTGCTCGGCTTCGAACCGACCGAGGACTACGAGTACCTCGTGAAGGAAGGCCGCATGCGACGGCTCTTCCCGGCCGCCCCCGACCGCAGCCTGTTGCTGCAAAAGGCGACGGCCGTGCTGCCTCACGGCGGTGGCCACCGCATCGATCTCGACTCGGCCGCATACCGCGTGCTCCGTCGCTGGATCGAACAAGGCATGCCGTACGGCAAGGACACCGATCCGGTCGTCACCCACATCGAAGTGTTCCCGAAGGAACGCTTGATGGAACGGGACGGCACCCAGCAAATCATCGTGGTCGCCCAGTATTCGGACGGCAGCAGCGAAGATGTGACCCGCACCACGACGTTTGACTCGAACGATGCCGAAATGGCGGAAGTCAGCGTCACGGGACTCGTCAAGACGTCCCAGCTGACGGGCAGCGTGGCTGTCATGGCCCGCTATCAAGGCCACGTCGGTGTGTTCCGCGCCACGGTTCCGCTCGGCTTGCCCGTCGAGAACCAGCCGAAGCCGCGTAACTACGTCGATGAATTGGTTTACGGCAAGCTCAAGGCGCTCGGCCTCCCGGCTTCGAACCAATGCGATGACGCGACCTTCATCCGCCGCCTAACGGTCGACGTCGCCGGCCGTCTCCCGACCCTTGCCGAGTCGGAAGCGTTCCTGGCGGACAAGGATCCGAACAAGCGTGACAACCTGATCAACCGCTTGCTCGATAGCGCCGATTACGCCGATTATTTCGCCAACAAGTGGGCCGCCATCCTCCGCAACAAGCGTCGGCAAGATGGCGACAAAACCGCGACGTTCGCCTTCCATGACTGGATCCGTACCAGCCTGTTCGAGAACAAGCCGTACGATCTGTTCGTCCGTGAAGTGTTGACCGCCACGGGCGAAGCCGGCAAGAACCCGCCGGTCGCGTGGTACCGCGAAGTCAAGGATCAAGCTGCTCAAGTCGAAGATACCGCCCAGCTTTTCCTCGGCCTGCGTATCCAGTGCGCCCGCTGCCACCACCACCCGTTTGAGAAGTGGAGCCAGCAGGACTACTACGGTTTCACCGCGTTCTTCTCGCAGGTCGGCCGCAAAAAGGGCGACAAGCAAAACGAAGACCGGATCTACCACCGCGTCGGTCAGGCCCAAGCTCGCAATCCGAAAACCGGCAAGGACGTCCTGCCAACCGGCCTCGGAAGCGAAACGCTCGCCCTGCCGGCCGATGCCGATCCGCGGCACGCTCTCGTCGACTGGATGGCGGCTTCGGAAAATCCGTTCTTCGCCAAGTCGCTCGTGAACCGCTACTGGAAGCACTTCTTCGGTCGCGGACTCGTCGATCCGGAAGATGACATGCGGGTCACCAACCCGGCCTCGAACCCCGCGTTGCTCGATGCGTTGGCCAAGGATTTCATTGACCACAAGTTCGACCTGAAGCATGTTGTCCGAACGATCTGCAGCTCGCAGGTCTATCAGTTGAGCGCCGAGCCCAACGAATGGAATCGCGACGACAAGCAGAATTTCTCGCGTTACTATCCGAAACGGTTGAACGCGGAAGTGCTCTTGGACGCCATCGATCAAGTCACCGGCACATCGACTTCGTTCGGTGCGATCCCCGCCGGCACCCGGGCTATCCAGCTGCCGGATAACGGTTTCAACTCGTACTTCCTGACCGTGTTTGGACGGCCGGAATCGAGCAGTGCATGCGAATGCGAACGGTCCTCCGAAGCCAACTTGGCCCAAAGCCTGCACCTGCTGAACTCGGGTGAAATCCAAGGCAAGTTGACCTCGGGAGCCGGCCGCGCCGCGACGTTCGCCACCGATGCCAACAAGCCGGCGGAAGCGAAGATCCGCGAGCTCTATCTGCTCGCGTTCTCGCGCGAACCATCGGCCGACGAGACGGCGATCGCTGTTGCTCACATCGAGAAGAACAAGGCCGAACCCAAGCGTGCCTTCGAGGACATCGTTTGGGCGTTGTTGAACACGAAGGAATTCCTGTTCAACCACTAAGCCTGTTCCGTTAGGTCCCCATCCGCCGTCGATTTTGAAGACCAACAAATCGATCTCGACGGCGGCGGAGGGTGCCAGATTACGGGTCGCGGCCATGGCGGCTGGGCCGCGACCTCCCGCCTCGAATTGACTCTTGCAGCCGTTCGCTTCGCCTCGAATGACCTCGGGGGGATCCGCCAAGAAAGGCGGCTTCCTCCGCCTGCCAGCCGAACGGCTCTCCCTCCAGCACCCGCCGTTCGACGCCCCTCCTTACCCGTCGCGGTTCGGTGACTCCGGTCCCCACCGGCCCATCAGCCTCGCGTCGCTTTCTCCGCTAGGAGCCCATCGTTATGTCGGGAGTGACTTCGTTGTTACACGGCCGCTTGTCCTATTTTGCCTATTCGCCACAGTCGCCGGATAGCGCCAGGCGCGGCCGGTTGGCTGTCGGTAGTCGCATGTCGCTGGCCTTGCTAGGTGCCGCGCTTGTCACCGGTTGGGTCAGCAGTTACGGAGCTGCTTCGGCCTGGGCTCAGTTACCGGTGCCCCAGTTGACCTCGGTGTTTCCGCCGGGGCTGAAACAGGGCGCTTCCGCCGACATCACGCTGTCCGGCACCGATCTCGACGAAGCCGACAAACTGCTGTTCTCGCATCCTGGGATTACCGCCGCTGCGAAGATGTCGGATCCCAGTGAGTTCGTGAAGTCGCAGCGGCCCTTGGGCACCTCATTCACGGTCAAAGTGGACGGCAGCGTTCCGCCGGGTGGCTATGAAGTTCGAGCGGTAAATCGCTTTGGCGTCTCCAATCCCCGGGTTTTTCATGTCTCCGACCAGGAAGAGATTGTGAAGGTCGCTGGCAATAGCTCGCCGGAGAAGGCTCAGGAACTGCCGCTGGGAGCCATCGTAAGCGGCCGAGCCGATGCCAATTCGCGTGACTTCTACAAGGTGAACTTGGCCGCCGGCCAACGTGTGTTGGTCGAAACTTGGGCCGAGCGGATCGACTCGAAGATGGACACAACGCTGGCGATCTACGGACCGAACGGCCAGGAATTGGCCCGAAGTCGGGATGTCGATTCGCGGGACGCGATCCTCGACTTCACCCCCGCGGCCGCTGGCCAGTACATCGTTGTTGTGTTTGACTTCTTGTTTGGTGGCGGTCCCGATTATTTCTACCGCCTCTCCGTTCACAGCAAGCCGCGAATCGAATTCGTGTTCCCGCCCGCTGGCCCGGCTGGTTCGAATAACAGCTACACGATCTACGGTCGCAATCTGCCCGGCGGTCAACCGGCGGCTGGCGTCACATTGAACGGTATCGCGTTGCAGAAGATCACCGCCAACATCGCGATCCCGGCCGACAGCGCAGCTCGCGCCGCGGCCGAATCGGTTCCAATGCCGCGCGCGTCGCTCGTCGATCGGATCGACTTTCGCCTGCCGGGTTCGAATGCCGTGGCGGTTGCCGTTTCGCAGGCCGCTCCGATTCTTGAGGTCGAGCCCAACGACACGCCCGCAACGGCCCAGAAAATTACCGTCCCTTGCGAGGTCGCCGGCCAGTTCTATCCCCGCCGCGACGCCGACTGGCTGCAGTTCGACGCCAAGAAAGGCGACGTCTTCATGATGGAAGTCGTGTCGCATCGGCTGGGACTCGAATGCGATCCGCTGTTGATCGTCAAGAAGGTCGGTAAGAACGACAAAGGCGAGGAGACGATGGCGGATGTCGCTAGCGTTGACGATCCGCAGGACCGCAATGCTCGCATCGGCGGCGACTTCGACACATCGACCGATGATCCGTCGTACAAGTTCACCGCCGCCGAGGATGCGACGTATCGCGTCATGGTTCGAGATCAATTTGGCGATTCGCGGCTCGATCCTCGGAACGTTTACCGGTTGATCATTCGCAAGGATGAGCCGACGTTCCAAGCGTTGGTCGTGGCTCAGGTTCCTGCCGCCGCCGCCCAAAACAACCAACAGGGTGCGGTGATGCTCGGTGGCCCCGTGCTCCGACGCGGCGGTTCGACCATGCTGCAGCTCACCGTGGATCGCCGCGACGACTTCAAAGGCGAAGTCACGGTGTCGATTGAAGGCTTGCCCGCCGGTGTGACGTGCCCCGGCGCGATTCTGGGTGGCGATGTCAGTTCGGCGGCCTTGATTCTTTCAGCGGAAGAGAATGCTGCTGCTTGGACCGGCCCGATTCGCATCGTGGCCAAGGCGCAAGTGAATGGCCAGGAAGTCGTCCGCGTCGCGCGGACTGGCACAGTCTCTTGGGGCAGCGCGAACCGTCAGCAAGCCACCCCCAGCTTCCGCACGACTCGTGATCTGGTGCTCGCGGTGACGGACAAAGAGACGGCGCCGGCCTTCGTGAAGGCGGGCGATGACAAAATCTGGGAAACGTCGCTCGGCGGAAAGCTCGAAGTGCCGCTCAACCTGACCCGTCGAGGCGATTACAAGGAGGCTGTCAAGCTGGCCGCTGTGGGACTTCCCGCCGAAATCAAACCGACAGAAGTCAATCTGGATGCCAATACGGCCGCCGGTAAGCTTGAAATCCCGGTCACCAACCAAGCCACCAAACCGGGCGTCTACACGTTCTATCTTCGTAGCGATACGAAGATGAAGTACGCTCGCAATCCGGACGCCGTCAAGACGGCCGAGGAAGATCAAGCGTTCGTGGTGGCGCGAATCGCCGAGCGTGACAAAGCGGTGAAGGACGCCACTGCGGCGAAGGACGCCGCCACCAAGGCCGCGACCGACGCGACCGCGGCGGCGAAACAAGCCGAACAGACGAAGACGACGGCCGCCAATGCCGCAAAGCAAGCGATGGACGCCGCCAAGCAAGCGGCCGACAAGCTGACAGCGGCCAAGGACGCCGCCGGCAAAAACGCCGGCGACGCGAAGCTGGCTGAGGCCGCAACCGCCGCCCAAAAGGCGGCCGACGAGACCGCCGACGCCGCGAAAAAGGCGACCGAAGCGGTCGAAGCCGCCGACAAGGCGCTCGCCGACGCCCAAGCCAAGGCGAAGGACGCCGATGCGGCAAAAACCAAGTCCGAGCAAGCCTTGAAAGAGGCCCAGGACAAGCTGACTCAGGCGAACCAAAAGAAAACGGAGGCCGACAAGCGGGTCACCGATCTCAAGGCGGCCAACACCCCGAAGGACGTGAACCTGCCCCTCATCTCCACGCCCATCAAACTGCGTGTCGTCGCCTCGCCGCTCAAAGTGGCCGTGGATACGCCGCAAGTGGCTGTGAAGCAAGGTGAGAAGGCGACGGTTAGCCTCAAACTCGAACGTCTCTTCGGATTCGCCGACACGGCCGAGTTTGCAATCGAAGCGCCGGCGGGTGCCGCCGGCTTAGCGGCCCCGAAGGTCAATGTGCCAAATGGTCAAGGCGAAGCTAAGCTCGAAGTGACCGCCGACAAGAACGCGACCGTGGGCGAACACGCCTTCACGGTCCGCGTCAAAGCGAAGTTCAACAATGTGAATGTCGAGACCACGGAGAAGGTGGTCGTGAAGGTCGACAAGGCGTCCTAGCACCCGCGCCCGTCGCAAACCCTCCCACTCAGCACTTTCCAGAGGTAGTTCAAAATGCGTTTTTCGCTTCGATCTCTACGGCGGTTCGCCGCCAAGCTCGCCTGGGCCGGACTGGCCGCGGCCACGCCGCTCGCCATGGAATCCGCCGCTAGCGCCCAGGAGAAGCTTCAGCCGATCACGATCGCCACGATCAAGCACGACGGCCCTGTTGACTTCGAAAAGGAAGTTTTGCCGATCCTGCGTCGCAGTTGCTTGGCGTGCCACAACGCGACGGAAAAGGAAAGCGACCTGATCCTCGAGACTCCCCAGACGATCCTGAAGGGCGGTAGCGAGGGACCGGCGGTCGTTCCGGGAAAGCCGAACGACAGCCTGTTGCTGCAACTGTCCGCGCACCAAAAAGATCCTGTCATGCCGCCCAAAGGCAATGACGTGAAAGCCCGCAACATGTCGCCCGAAGAACTCGGGCTGATCAAACTGTGGATCGAACAGGGTGCGAAGGGCCAGGTGCTCGGTTCTTCCTCGCCAATCAGTTGGCAGTCGCTGCCGCCTGGCGTCAATCCGATCTTCGCGGTCGCCGTTTCCAACGATGGCCAGTTCGCCGCCGCTGGCCGGGCCAATCAAATCTTCTTGTACCACGTTCCCAGCAAGCGGGAACTTGGTCGGCTGACCGACCCGAATCTGCTGAAGTCGGGCGTCTACAAGAACCCCGGTGTCGCGCATCTTGACCTCGTGCAGTCGCTGAAGTTCAACCCGGCTGGCGACCTGCTCGCCTCCGGCGGCTATCGCGAGGTGAAACTGTGGCAGCGCAGCCCGAATGCTAAGGTCGCCGAGTTCCCGGGACTCGATGGAGCCCCGCGCTCGCTGGCGGTCAGTGGCGACGGCAAACTAGCCGCGATCGGCGACGAAACGGGCAAGATCAAGCTGTACGACATCGCCAGCGGTCAAGCCGGCAAGACGCTGGCTGGCCATACTGGACCAGTCACCGGCTTGAAGTTCACTGCCGATAACTCGCAACTTGTCTCGGGTTCGCACGACAAATCGGTGCGAGTCTGGAAGGTGGCCGACGGGGCGCAAGCGGGCCAAGTCGAAGTGGCCGCGCCGATCCATGCGGTGGCGCTCGTTGCCGAAGGCAAGCAAATCGCGACCGGCGGTGCGGACAACATCATTCGCTTGTGGGATTTCGCCGCTGTCACGGCCGCTGAAAAGCCAGCCGAGCCACTCAAGCCGGTCAAGGAGATCCCGGGGCACGGCGGTCCAGTCAATGCGCTCGC
>CAIXSC010000095.1 GCA_903921945.1 uncultured Planctomycetaceae bacterium | reverse complement strand
TACGATCGGTTCGTCCAACAGCTATGCCGGCTGACGCGCGCGGACGGCGCGGCTTTGTTCGCGGAAAGGAACGCCAGCCAGCCTTCCTCGGATTTGTTGGCGGCGGCGTTCGCGCGCGCCCCCCAGGAGGAGACGCGCACCACGGCGCGGTTCGCCGGTTTGCTCGGAAGCGCGTCGAAGGCGAGTGGAAACGCGGCAGGACGCGGGAAAGCGGCCGCGGCCGCCGCGGCGGTTGAACTGGATCTCCACGGTGTGCCGCTCCTGCCTTGCTACGCCGAAGGGACGGGTTTGGCCGTGACGCGTAGCGATTGGTCGGCCACCGCCTTGCAGGTCGCGGTGGCGTTCGACGGTCACCAATCCTTGTGTTCGGTCGCGGCTGGCCGCCAGACATGGATCAGCGGCGAATGGGCGTCGCGGCTGGCGATCAACGATCGAACGCTGACCGTGACAGCGCCGTGGCGCGAAGTGCTCTGGTTCTCGGACGACGAAGTCGACTACTGGGAATGGGAGCTCTACTTCGAGGACGATTGGCGGGTGCAGCGTCAAATGCTGATGTACCGCGGGGCCAAGTGGTGCTTGCTGGCGGACGCCGTCTTGGGCGAACAGTCCGCGAGCATCGACTACGAGAGCTCGTGGCAGATCGCCGCGACCGCGACCTTTCAGCCAGCAAGCGATTCCCACGAAGGCCGGTTGGAATCGCGCCAGGCCCGCGCCGTCGTTCTTCCGCTCGCCTTACCCGAATGGCGTGCGGAAGCTTCGCCAGGAACCCTCGGCGCGCAGGATGGCCGGCTCGCGTTGCGCTTGCGGCGCGAAGGCCAAGCGGTGTACGCGCCGCTGTTCGTCATGGCGGACCGACAGCTTGGACGGCAGCCGTTCACCTGGCGGCGGCTGACGGTCGCCGAGTCGCTCAAGATTGTGACGCTCGACATGGCGGCCGGGTATCGTGTGCAGTTCGGCCGCAAGCAGTGGACGTTCTATCGAGCGCTCGGCGCCGAGGCGAACCGCACCCTGCTCGGCCAAAACGTTTCGTCCAATTTCCTCGCGTGCGAATTCCAAGCTGACGGGTTAGCTCGGCCACTCGTTCGTATCGAAGCCTCCAATGGCGGGAGAATCGGCCCTGATGCGGCGCCGCGAGCAGATCATCGCTGACAATCTGGCGGAAGTTCGCGGTCGCATCGAGCGGGCCGCGACGCGGGCCGGCCGATCCGCCGACTCGGTCCGGCTCGTTGCGGTTACCAAATATGCATCGCTCGACGACATCCGCGCGTTGGTCGCGGCCGGCGCGCGCGACCTGGGAGAAAATCGGCCGCAACAACTGTGGCAACGCGCGGAAACTCTGCAAAGCGAAGGCCAGCCGCGCTGGCATTTGATCGGCCACTGGCAGCGGAACAAAGTGGACCGCGCCCTGCCATGGATCGATTGCTTGCATTCGGGCGACAGCCTCCGGCTGCTCGAAGCGGTGAGCAACGCCGCGGTCCAGCCAGCCCGCACCGATGTCGCAAGCGGTGAATCGAAGGGCGCCACGGCGAGTCCAGCCGGCTCGGGCGCCGACAATCACGATCGGAAAAAAACACGAACCGCGCTCGACGTGTTGTTGGAAGTGAATATCTCGGGAGATGCCAACAAACATGGCTTCGCGCCGCACGAACTCGAGCCGTTGTTGCCGCGCCTAGCGCAGCTCAGCGGTATCCGTGTCCGGGGACTGATGGCGATGTCGGGACTGGAGAGCGACGCGGCCAGCCAGCGTGCCCAATTCGCCGCGACCCGCCGGCTTCGCGATCACTTGGCGAGCGTCTCTCCGCCCGAATTGGCTTGGTCCGAGTTGTCGATGGGAATGAGCGACGACTTCGAGATCGCGATCGAGGAAGGGGCGACCTGGGTCCGCGTGGGCTCGTCGTTGCTCGCGGGACTGGAGGATGCCGGCGGTTGAACGGCGGTGCGAGCAGCCCGCGCGCGAGCAGCCGGTGAGCGAGCAGCCCGCGCGCGAGCAGCCCGCGAACAGCCCGCGCGCGAGTGGCCGCGAGTGGCCCGCGAATGGCCGTGTTCGTGGATGAACGACCGGTC
>CAIXSC010000094.1 GCA_903921945.1 uncultured Planctomycetaceae bacterium | reverse complement strand
GCTTCCAGGATCGCCGGTTGCGCTTGCAAGAGTTCGTTGGCGACCGGCGGCCACAGCGGCTTTCCCGCCGCGTAGGGCTTCAATAACCCGGAAATCGCCAACAGGCTGTCGCGGAGGGTTTCCGCATCGAGCCGCTGCACGTTTTGCCGCCATAACAGCCGGTTATCGGGATCGGATGCCGCGTCGGTCCGGGCGCGACTCGCTTGGCGGTAGGTCCTGGAAAGGACGATTTGCCGGTGAAGCTTTTTCAGCGACCAACCGTTTGTTCGAAAATCGACAGCCAGCCAATCGAGCAGTTCCGGGTGAGTCGGCCGAGCGCCGGTGAAGCCGAAATCGTTGGGGGTCGCGACCAAACCGACGCCGAAGTGCTGCTGCCACACACGATTGACGAGCACTCGGGCGGTCCACGGGTTGTCGGGCGACGCGATCCATCGAGCCAGCGTCAGTCGGCGGCCGGTGGTGTTGGCGTGCGGAGCGGCGATCGGAGCGGGCCCGGGCGACAATAGCGACACGAAGCCGGGCGCGATATCGTCGCGGGGCGAACTGTGGTCGCCCTGGTACAAGAGCGGAGTCGACGGCGCGCTCGCCCCGCTGTCCGCGGCCGTCATCGCCCGTGGCGGTTCGCGTTTCCTTGCCGCGATCGCGGCCAGCTTCTCCTTGATTTCGTCGTGGCGTTTTTTGTCGGCCTTATCCAGTCGGGCCTGTTCGGCTTTCCATGGCTCGGCCTCTTTCTCCAACGCCGCGTTGTGCCGGTCGATTTCGGCTTGTTCGGCGGCGGTCGCGATCGAGGTATTGTCGCGGGGCTGCACCGCGGCGAAAAACGCGCGCAAACGATAATGGTCGGCCTGCGACAGCGGATCGTACTTGTGGTCGTGGCATTGGCAGCAGGACATGGTCAGGCCGAGAAACGCCGCCGCCGTCGTGTTCGTCACGTCGGCCATCATTTCCGCCCGCAGGCGGGTCTCCTCCTGAAAAATCGCCGCCGTGCTGTCCCATTGCCCCAACCGCAAGAAGCCGGTCGCGATCAGTTTGTCGACATCGGCGGGCGATTGCGGCGGCCCGGCAAGCAGTTCGTCGCCGGCGAGTTGTTCCTGCATGAATTGGTCAAACGGCTTGTCGTCATTGAAAGCCCGAATGACGTAGTCGCGATAACGCCACATCAGGGGACGGAACTCGTCGCGTTCGTAGCCGTTCGTATCGGCGTATCGGACGACGTCGAGCCACAGGCGCGCCTGCCTCTCGCCGTAATGCGGAGAATCGAGCAAACGATCGACAATCCTTGCATAGGCCGAGGGTGAGTTGTCGGCGATGAACTCGGCGACTTCGGCGGGGGTGGGCGGCAATCCGGTGAGATCGAACGTCACGCGGCGGACAAGCGCGCGTTTGTCCGCCTCCGGGGATGGAGCGATGCGGGCCGCGGCCAATCGCGCATGGATCCACGCATCGATCGCGTCGACCTTTGCGCCATGCGGCGCGTCGACCTTTGCGCCATTCGGCGGTGCGGCGGGTGGTATCGGCTTTTGAACGGGTGGCCGCAGCGACCACAGATCAAGCCGCTCGCCGCGGAACAGCTTGCGGATGGGATTTCGCGGATCGGAAAAAGCATCACCGATCGGCGGGTCGCCGACGTGGCCGGGGGCGTCGGCGAGCCGACCGGTCGGAGTGACCCCAACGGTTGCATCGGCTGGCAGGAAACTGTCGAGCGATTCGAGGGACGGACCGAGTAGGATGGCATCGAAACACGCCTCTTCGCCACGATCGCAGGTGGGCGCGAAGCCGGTAAGCGTGAACGCGCCGATGTCCTTCCACAGATCGAAGGTGACGACCGTCCATTCGGAAGGGGCGCGTGGAGCCACGGTGAGCGCCGCCCATCCCGTGGTGTTGGGACCGGCGACGTAGCGTCCCTTCGGCGATTTGGCGTCGGGCCAGTTGCCATCGGCCGCCAGTTCCACCATGACCGAGCCCTCGCCGCGTTTCTTCCACGCTAGACGCAAATAGCGATACTCGCCCGCCGCAGGCTGCTCGCGGATCGCGAACCGCCAGCCGGCGACGCGCGGATTGTCGCGTTGGAGCGGCGTGATTCCGAGGGCCGACTTGCCAACGAACGCTCCGTCATGGACCAAGCGCCCGCGTCCGTTGCCGTTTTTGAGTTCCGAGAGGATGTTGGGTTCGTCGTCGAACAACACGGTGGGCGGCGGCGGCGCCACCGCTCCCGCCTTTACCCAGCGTGCGAGCGTTTCGATTTCCCGCGGAGACAATTTCTGCTTCGGCGGCATTTGCAGATCGGCGTCCGTGAACTCGACCGCTCGCACCAGCAAACTCTTCGTCGCGTCGCCCGGCACGACCGCCGGCCCGCGGTCGCCGCCACGGAGCGCCGCCGCGAGGCTGTCGAGTCGCAAGGCCCCTTCCTGCTTTTCGGGACCATGGCACGACACGCACTTCGCCACCAAAAGCGGTTTTATCTCCTCGAGATAAAACCGCTCGTCCCCGGCCGACCGCTTGCTATCGATCGGCTTGGTTGTGGGCGACTTGGATTCAGGTGACTTGGATTCAGTGACAGTCGTTTCCGACGCCTGGGTGGTGGCGACCTGAAGGTCCCCGGCAGGCGTGAACAGCCCGAGCACCGCGGCGGCCGCGAGCGTGGCGTAAATGCTCGCATTCCAACGCCATGCGACTTCGCAACGCGAAGTTCTCGAAGCGTGGTCGACGCTTTTTGTCCACTTTGATGAGCGACGTTGGGATTGGGCACGGAAAGTCATCGCCGCGAACCCTCCTACGCTACGGATTGACGGAACTGAAGGTATCGTATCCGACCAGGGTGGCTTCTCAAACAGTGGCCGGGCCTCTCGAGAGTCGTCGCGACAATCCTTGCCGACGATCATCGTTCATGCCATAAAACGCGTTGCCGTGGGCGGGTGTCGGGGAGACGTTCTCCGTGGTGTAACTGGATTTTCCATGGCAGTTGGCTTCGATTCCCTGGTTAGGTGGATGCTCAGGATTTCCGCGATGACAGTCCGCGTCTATGGAGCCATCCTGATGGCAACCATCGCAGTGCGAAGCGGCAACACGTTGGCGCAGCCTCCTGCCCCGGCTGAAAAGTCGGCTACAAGCTTGGTTGGAAACACAGGCTTGGCTGGACAGACAGGCGTGGTTGAAAAGACAGGCTTGGCTGGACAGACAGGCGTGGCTGGAAAGACCGAGGTCGTTGGAAAAGCGGTGGAACCGGGGAATGACCGGGCGGCTGATCCACCGGTCGGCGGTGTGGTTTGCCGCAAGGCGGACGATGCCGGCGAGGCGCTGCGGGATGCGTTGCCGACGCTTGGATCGCTGATGATCATTGGCGGAGGTGCTCGGCATGAGAACCATGCGTTGTGGAGCGATTTCGCGCGGCTGGCGGGCGGCGCTGGGCGCCGCGTGGCTGTGTTACCGTGTGCTAGCGGCTATCCGCGGAAGAACGGCGAGCGGTCGGTGAAGATGCTCCAAGGTTACGGCCTGGATGCGTTCCTCGTGCCTTTGGCCATTACCGGACTGGAGGGATTCCGCCACGACGAGGTGGCTCGGGATCCGGTGTGGATCGAACAAGTCCGCAAAGCGGACGGCGTTTATTTCATCGGAGGGAGCCAAGGACGTATCCGCGACGCCTTGGTCGACGGTCAAGGCCGCGCGACACCGATGCTGGATGCCATCTGGGAGGTGTACCGCCGGGGAGGCGTGGTGGCGGGTACGAGCGCTGGCGCGGCCGTCATGAGCCGCGTGATGTTCCGCGATCCGGCGACGATCCTGCAAAACCTGCAGCACGGCGTCCACATGGGTAAAGATTTGGGCGATGGCCTCGGATTTCTCGACCCTCATTGGTTCGTCGACCAACACTGCCTCGTGCGTGGGCGTTTCGCCCGCGTGCTGGTCGCGATGAGCCAACATGGCATGAAATATGGACTCGGCATCGACGAAGATACGGCCGTGGTTGTCGAACGCGGCGAGCGCGCCCGAATCGTCGGAAACCGCGGCGCGGTCGTGATCGACCTCTCGCGAGCGACCAGTGGCGTGAAATCCACGGGCGGCTCGACGGCCGATGGTTCGACGTCGGCTGTTCCCACTGCGCCCCATCCCTCGGTCCAGCGTCAAACGTCGGGTAACGCGTCGGGTAACGCGGCGAGCCATTCATCCACGAAGGCGGTTGGAGCGGCGAGCGATGGGGCGGCGCCGTTTACGCTCACCAACGCTCGCCTGACCTATTTGAATCATGGCGACGCCATGGATCTGCGGACGCTTGAGGTGGTGCCGAGCGTCTCGAAACGGGCGGAACGGAAGATTGATCCACGCGCCGCGGATTTTCGCCCATCGCTGTCGCGAAAACTGTTCTACACCGATGTGCTCGCCAACACGACGCTGGTCGACATCCTGACCCGCGTACTTGTCCATAAAGATGGACTCGCCATTGGATTGGCGTTCGACGGGGCGGCGGCGGCCGAAGGGCCCACACCGGGCTTCGAGTTTCGTTTTTACCGCGGTGATGATAGCGTCGGTTGGGAAACGGAAGCTCACGGACCGACCGACAGCACCATTCAAAACATCCACTTGGACGTGCGCCCGATAACCATCCAAGGCCCGCTGTATCGGCACGCTTCCCCCGAGCCTGGCGGTTGATAGCCCTTTGGTCGAAAGGCGATGATCCGAAACTGGCCGAAGCCCACCGGCGGTGAAAACCGCGACGCCCCGCCCTTTTTTTCCCGGTTGCCATTGATCAAGGCGAAGACCAAGCGACGCATCCGCAGCGGACCGTCCGTCAGGCCTCTGGAATCATTTCATGACTAGCTCCCAAACTCCGCCGCCGTCCGCGACGGACCGCTCGCGCGGAGTTTCGGCTCATACGCAAATCCTGCTCGGAATGGCGACGGGCGGCGTGGCGGGACTGCTCGCCCGGAAGTTACTCCCGGCCACGCCCGATGGCACGGCGAATACGACGCTCGAATTCATGGCGCGGAACATCGCCGAGCCGCTGGGACAAATCTTCCTGCGGCTGATTTTCATGGTGGTCGTGCCGCTGGTTTTCGCGGCCCTGGCGCTCGGGGTCGCCCAGATCGGCGATCTGCGACGGCTGGGACGGCTGGGTTTGCGCACGCTGGGCTTCACGGTGCTGTTGTCGTCGTTGTCCGTGGTGATCGGCTTGGGCTTGGTCAACTCGCTGCGGCCCGGCATGCGATTGACAACGCAGAAGCGGGAAGATTTGAAGCGGCGTTACGCGACGGGCGACATCAAGGCGGTTTCGCAAGCGAAACAGGCTAAAACGGCCAAAGACACATTGCTTGACATCATCCCGCGCAATCCCTTGCAAGAGATGGTCGGCGCGATCGATGGCAGTTCGCCGGGCGGCGGGATGCTGGCCGTGATGTTTTTCGCGTTGGCTGTCGGTGTCGCGATCACCACTCGCCCTGACGAGACCCGGGCGCTCGTCGCGACGCTCGATGGCGTCTACCACGTGGCGATGGCTGTTATCGGGTTCGCGATGCGGTTGGCGCCGATCGGCATCGCGGGCTTGGTGTTCAGCGTGACAGCGCTGCTGGGCGTCGAGATTCTTTCGACACTCGCGTATTACATGGGCACGGTGATCCTCGGCCTGTGCTTGCACATGTTCGGTGTCTACTCCGCGTGCATCGCCGTGTTTGCGCGAATGTCGCCACGCACGTTTTTCGCGGGAATCTGGGAGGCCATCCTGACGGCTTTCAGCACTTCTTCGTCGAGCGCGAGCCTGCCGACCGCGCTGCGGGTCGCGGAAAAGGGACTTGGCATCCGCCGCGACATCGCCAGCTTTGTCCTCACCGTCGGCTCGACCGCCAATCAGAATGGCACCGCGTTGTACGAGGGGATCACGGTCCTGTTCCTCGCGCAGGTTTTCGGGGTCGAACTGACGATCGCCCAGCAACTGCAAGTGGTTCTGATGTCGATTCTCGCGGGTATCGGGACGGCCGGCGTGCCCGGCGGCTCGCTGCCGCTAGTCGTGATCGTGATGCAATCGGTAGGCGTTCCCGGCGAGGGGATCGGCATCATCTTGGGTGTCGACCGACTGCTCGACATGTGCCGCACGACCGTGAATGTCGCCGGCGATATCACCATTGCCGCTTGCGTCGACCGCGCCGAGAAAAACGCATGAGCCATTCCCCCCCTGCCCCTGGCCCAACCTCGTGGCGGCTCAAGTCGGTCACGTTGGAGTTCGGACCCTTGCCACGTTTGATGGGCATCGTGAATGTCACGCCCGACAGTTTCTCGGACGGCGGTCAGTTTTTCGATACCCAGCGGGCGATCGACCATGGAATGCGGTTGGTCGACGAAGGGGCGGACCTCTTGGACGTCGGCGGTGAAAGCACTCGCCCCTATTCGACGCCAGTGGCTCCCGACGAGGAATTGCGTCGAGTGATTCCCGTGGTGCAAGCGCTCGCCGAGCGGACACGGGTGCCCGTGTCGATTGATACGTCGAAAGCGGCGGTGGCCCGCGAAGCGTTGGCCGCCGGCGCGGAGATCATCAACGATGTGACCGGCCTGGCTGGCGATCCGGCCATGGCCGAGTTGGCGGTGGCCACCGGCGCGGGCGTCTGCGCGATGCACATGCGGGGCACGCCGCAAACGATGCAAAACGATCCGCGCTACGACGATGCGGTCGCGGAGATCCACGCTTATCTTGCCGCCCGCCGCGACGCCTTGCTCGCCGCTGGCCTATCGTTGGATCGAATCTGCCTCGATCCGGGCATTGGCTTCGGCAAGACGCATGAGCACAGTTTGACGTTGCTGCGGCACTGCGAGCGGTTCCTCGACCTCGGCTGCCCGCTGCTTGTGGGACATTCGCGCAAGAGCTTCATCAACTATGTCTTGAAGGATAAACAGGCCGAGCGTTTGTGGGGCAACATCGGCGTCTCGCTCGCCTTGGCAAGGCGCGGCGTCCACGTGATTCGAATCCACGATGTGCGTCCGGTCCGCGACGCGCTGCGGCTGTTCGAGGCCAGCGGAGGATTGCGGTGAACAGCGACCATGCGGTTCGCGGCGAGCGGCTATCGGACGCCACACCAGGGGAGACGATGCCAGCGAGCGCAGCGGCTCCGAGCAGTTGGGGCCGGCCGTCCAACCCCGGAAACCAAGCGTCCTCCGGCACGCGTGTCGGACCGCTCGACTGGATCTCCGAAGAACTCGCGGCGCTCGACACGCTGCATCTGCGCCGCCGGCTTGCCGAACGGCAGTCGCCTCAGGGCGTGCGAATCGTGATGGAGGGGCGCGAGCTGCTGAATTTCGGCTCGAATGATTACTTGGAATTGGCCGCCAGCCCGCGACTTGGAGCGGCAGCCATGGCGGCGATCGCCGACAGCGGTTGGGGAAGCGGCGCGAGTCCCTTGGTTACCGGCCGCGGCGCCTGGCATGCGAAGCTTGAAGAAGCGCTGGCGGAATTCGAACACGCCGAGGCGGCTTTGCTGTTTCCGTCCGGGTTCGCGGCGAACGTCGGAACCGTCGCCGCACTCGCCGGAAAAGGCGACCTTGTGCTCAGTGACGCCAAGAACCACGCGAGCTTGATCGACGGCTGTCGGTTGTCCGGGGCCCGAGTGCAAATCTATCCGCACGGCAAGCCCGACTATGTCGAAAAGTATCTTGCCCAGGCGAGTCACTTTCGGCGCCGGTTGATCGTGACCGATTCGCTGTTCAGCATGGACGGCGATCTCGCGCCGCTCGCCGAGTTAGTGGAACTGGCCGAGCGGCATGCCGCGATGCTGCTCGTGGACGAGGCGCATGCGACAGGCGTTTTTGGAGCGAACGGCCGCGGTGTTTGCGAGCATCTGGGACTTGCCGACCGCGTGCCGATCCGCGTTGGCACCTTGAGCAAGGCGTTGGGCGCGGCAGGTGGATTCGTGGTTGGTTCCCGGCCGCTGGTGGACTGGCTGGCGAATCGCGCGCGTCCCTACGTGTTTTCGACCGCCGCCCCGGCGCCGTTGGCTGCCGCGGCCTTGGCCGCGTTGGAGTGCGTGCGGGAAGAACCGTGGCGCCGCGAGGCGTTGCGGCGTCGAGCGGCCGCGTTCCGCGAACAGTTGGCGGCGGACGGGTGGCACACGGGCGACTGCCGCAGCCAGATCATTCCGCTGTATTTAGGCTCGCCCCACCGGACCATGACCTTGGCGGCGGCGCTGCGCGACCGGGGATTCTGGGTGCCGGGCATCCGTCCGCCGACCGTGCCCGAAGGCGAATCGCTGTTACGTATCAGCCTGACGTGTGGCCACACCGATGACATGCTGTCCGCGTTGCGAGCCGCGTTGGCTGAGACTTTGTCGTGACGCGAGCCGCGTGGTTCTCGAGGGAACCTGGGCAAGACGGCAAGACGGCAAGACGGCAAGACGGCAAGACGGCAAGACGGGCGGTCCGAGTTTTTTGGCCTAGGCGGCGTTGGTCCCGATCGGTACCGTTCCGGGCATGAATTTTCGCGTCGAATTGGACATATTCCGCGGTCCGCTCGACCTGCTGCTCTATCTGGTGCGCAAACACGAGATGGAGATCGCGGACATTCGCGTGTCGGCGATCGCCGAGCAATTCCTGGCGTACCTGGAGGTGCTGCAAGAGATTGACATCGACGCGGTGGGCGATTTTCTGGAAATGGCGACCACGCTGATCGAGCTGAAGTCGCGGCTGGTCCTGCCCCATGGCGGAGAAGAGACCGACGAACTGCTTGATCCACGCGCGGACCTCGTCCAGCAATTGCTTGAGTACAAAAAGTTCAAGGACGCGGCGAGCCTGTTGGATGACCGAAGCCGGCAATGGCAACAGCACTATCCCCGGTTGGTGGATGACCTGCCGCCACGGCATTTGGCTCCGGCCGATCAGCCGATCATCGAGGCCGAGATCTGGGATTTGGTCAGCGCCTTTGGGCGGATCATTCGCGAAAGCCAAGTCGTGCCGACGGCGAACATCGTGTACGACGACACGCCGATCCATGTCTACATGCGGCGGTTGCATCGGCGGTTGGTCGACGATGGCCGCGCGGCGTTTTCCCAGCAGTTCGCGCCCGGGATGCACAAGTCGGCGTTAATCGGTGTGTTCTTGTCGATCCTCGAGCTGGCTCGGCATCATCGCGTGGTCACCGAGCAGGACGACGGCCATGGCGAAATCTGGATCCGTCCCGGCGACGGATTCGATCCCAGTTGGCGGTTGGAAGACGCCAGCGAAGAGCGGGCGGAAGCGCTGACGCAAAAGCTCGCCAGTGTCAACATACCGCTCAAGCCGCGTTAGGCCGAACGTGATTGGGCCTCGTGGGAGTTGGCAAGTGTGCGCGGAAATCCAAGTGGAAAACCGTGACTTCACCTGGCGTTCATTTTCCTAACGCAAAGCTGGTGGAGACAACTGGCGAGCGAGCGACGCCTCCCACAGGTCGCGATCCGCTGGCTTTACGGGTTGCCGAATTCCAGCGTGGCGTCTAGGTTGGCACGTTTTGACGAGCCGTTCTAGCGGGGTGCGGGAAGCGCGGATGATCCACAATTTGCCGTTGAAGTCGTTAGTCTATAAGGGGTGGACAATCGAAGGCTACTCGCGAGCGGCCGTGCAGTCGTATTGGCGGGTTCCCGAGTTGCGTATCGGGTTCGATCTGGGCGCCCAGCCTTGGGACTTCATGGGCACGGGCATCTGGTTTGTGAGCCACATGCATTTGGATCATTGCGCTTCGCTGCCGGTCTACGTGGCGCGGCGACGCATGATGAAGATGGATCCGCCCGTGATTTATCTTCCGGAGCACGCGGTCGATCCGATGCACCAAGTGCTGCGGCTGTTCAGCCGCATGGATCGCAGCCGGATGCCATGCGAGTTGATCGCGGCGAAACCGGGCGACGAGATTGAGTTGACCCGCGAACATGTGGTGGGCGTGGTCGAGACGAAACACACCGTGCCGTCGCTCGGGTTCATCGTGTGGGAGCGGCGGCGCAAGCTGAAGGCCGAGTTCCAAAACCTGCCGGGGGACAAGATTCGCGACATCCGGTTGTCGGGGGTCGATGTCTCGGAAGAGCGTCGCGCGCCGCTGCTGGCCTATCTCGGTGACAGCACTCCAGACGGGCTGGACAACAATCCGGCGATGTACGATGCGGAAGTTTTGATCGCCGAGATGACGTTTGTCTCGCCCGGCCATCGCAAGGACAAGATTCACAAGTTCGGCCACATGCACTTGGACGACTATGTGGAACGGCGCGACCGGTTCAAGAACGAGGTCTTGATCGCGGCCCACGCGAGCACTCGTTATCACGAGCGGCAAGTGCGGGAATTCGTGGCGCGGGCCTTTCCCGACCTCATGGGAGGCCGGCTGCACCTGTGGCTGTGAATGTCTTGCCGGTCGCGGCGGTCGAGCCGCGCGCCGCGTACGTGCATGTTCCGTTCTGCCGCCATCGCTGCGGTTACTGCAATTTCACGCTCATCGCGGGCCGGGATGACCTCATCCCCGCCTATCTCGATGCGCTCGAACGCGAACTCCGGCAATTGGCTCACCCCCGCCCTGTCGACACGCTGTTCTTCGGTGGTGGCACGCCAACGCATTTGGCCGTGGATGAATTGCGGAGGCTGTTGCGGTTGACGCTCGCCTGGTTTCCGCTCGCCGGCGGCGGCGAGTTTTCCGTCGAAGCGAATCCTCGGGATGCCACTCCGGAAAAGCTTGCGACGCTCGCGGAGTTTGGTGTGAACCGGCTAAGCCTGGGGGTGCAATCATTTTCGGCGCGGAAGCTGGAACTGCTGGAACGCGATCATCGCCACGACGAGATCGCTCGGGCCGTATCGCTGGCAGCGGGGCATTTTCCAAGCGTCGGGATCGACTTGATTTTCGGCGTGCCCGGCGAGTCGGCCAGGGAGTGGCACGACGATTTGCGCGAAACGATCGCGCTGCGTCCGGCCCACGTCTCCACGTATGGACTGACCATTGAAAAGGGAGCCGCCTTTTACGGCCGCGCGCGTCGCGGCGAGTTCACGGCCGTGGACGAGGAACTCGAACGCGCCTGCTACGAGGATGCCCAGGACCAACTGCAAGCCGCCGGCTACCAGCATTACGAAGTTTCCAATTACGCTCGGCCCGGCTTTCGCTGCCGGCACAATGAAGCCTACTGGCTGGGACAACCGTACTTCGCGGCTGGCCCCGGCGCGGCCCGCTTCGTGGGCGGCCGGCGCGAAGTGAACCATCGCAGCCTTGTGGCCTACATCCGCCGGCTCGCGGCCGGCCAGTCGCCGGTCGCCGAGTGGGAACAGTTGGAACCGGAGGACGCCGCCCGCGAGCGGTTGGTCTTTGGACTCCGCCGTTTGGAAGGCGTCGACGCGGGCGAGTTCGCGGCCACGACCGGCTTTTCGATCGAACAGCTGGTCGGCGGCGCCCTGCCCCGATACGTCGACCTCGGCTTGCTGGAATGGAATGGCTCGAGGCTGCGTCTGACCCGGGCGGGCGTGCTGGTGAGCGACGGTATTTGGCCGGCATTTCTGCGGTAAAACCGCATCAGGGATGAACACGGGGTCCGGGACCGCAGCGGTAACCGCGCGCCGGGCTGTTTCCGGTCATTTGCGTTCGCGCCACAGCCGCGCGGCCGAGTCGATCTCGGATTGCCAGATTTCTTTCAGCGAGTCGGTGGACGGCACATGTCCATCTCTGGAGCGCTGCAGATACCAGAGACAAGCTTTGCCCATGCCATAGGTGTAGCTGAACGCCAACGCGGCATTGGCGGCTTGCCCCACAACCGGCACCGCCTTGAGAAGCTCGCGGAGCGCGAACCGAGTAAGCACGCGGGCGCTGAGCGGTCCGAGTGCTTGTAACAGGTCTTTGGTGGTGGGTTGATCGTGCATTTGGGCGAGCTTCGCCACCAGATGGGCTTGGATTGCGAACACCACCGGCAGATCGACCCACGGCACGGGGACCGCCGCCGCGCTGGCCGCCGCGACGCTGTATCCGAGAATGTAGGGCTCGGCCCGCCGGGCCATCAGATCGCGGAACGCGCCGCGCGCCTCGCTCCAGGAAACAAGCGTGTCGCGGAGCGCGGCAGGCAGCAGTTCGATCAAGGTGTTGGTCAGCCGCTCGCCGCCCAACGCCGGCTCACGAAAGCCGTCGTCGGCCCGGGTGAGATCGACAAGCACCACGCGATCGACCAGCGTGTCGAACCGTTCCCGCTGCCGTTCGAAACTACGTCGGATCGCCTCTGGCGCCTGTTCCGGCCATAGGCCCGCGTCCACAGGATCCGGTTCCGGATGCTGCTCGCCCGGATACGCCTCGTGGACGCAGGTCAGCACCAGCAACGCGGGCCGGCTCGGCCGGGCGGCCCGGATTTTCCGCAGCGTCTCCACAAGTTCCGAGAGCGCGTGGTCGAACAAACGGACGGTCACCACAAGCAAGTGGGCGTCGGCGTCAAATCGCGCGATGTCGTCCTGGGGATCGTATCCCGCTTCTCCCAGGCCGCGAGTATCCAGGAAACGCATCAGCGGCGCTTCGGTGGAGGGAAAATCGAAGCGCCGCGACGTCGTGGTCTGGGGCCGGAATCCGCTGCCGATCTCGGCGTCCGCCGCTCCCGTGAGGTACCGCACGATCGATGTTTTGCCGCTCCCGGTCTTGCCGAGCATCCAGAACAGAGGCGTCGGCCGACGGGCATTCATGGCCGCCAACTCGACGCGATACTCGTCCTCGCTCAACCACTGCCGGTTCCACAGCGATTGCAAGCGGCGGAACACCATGGCGTCACCCCGCGTACGACATCACACGCGGCTCCTGCAACTTGGGCATCATCCACCGTTGGGTGGCGAAGGGGCGACAACACTTCCGGCGGATGCCGACTTCAGGTTCGTGTACGCAGCTTCCCGCGATGGGTAGACATCAAACAGACGCTCCATCCGCGTAACCCGCATGACGTCGTAGATCGGCTGCCGCAGTTCGCACAGGCGGAGTGAGCCGCCTGAGGACCGCAACTGCTTCATGAGCTTCAGGAGTTCGCCGAAGAACGGACCCGCGACCTGCTCGACCGCCGCCAAGTTCAACACGACATGCGAGGGGAGGCCGGAAGGCAAGGCGGCGGATACCGCAGCCAACCGCTGCCCATTCGCTGGCTGGCCCGCAGGAAACGACACCAGTAACGCCGTAACATCACCCAGGTCAATGGTTTCCAGCGACAATTGCGATGCTGGATCGGGTGGTGGCGTGGGCGGGACAGACATGCGTCGGGACGATGGGAGCGAATGGGTTGGAAATTCGGTCGATCTCGACTTGGCGCCGACGGCGACCGGAGGAAACGAAGCGGAAGCCACCGCCGGAATGTCTCTCACCGTCCGTCACCCATCGAAGAACCAGGGCTGCGCCACGCCGGAAGTATAGCAAACGATTCTCGCGAGGGTGGTTTCCGCGTAACGAATCCACCCAATTTAGGGATATTTTTCGTCTCGATTCTGAGCAGAAACCTGTTTCGCTTGTCTCATTTCGCGACATTGGCCTCAGCGGGCCACGCTTGAGACAGCCAATCGGGGCAGGTCCGGCACGAACCATCGTCCTGGACGAGCACCGGCGCGGTGGCGTGGATTCCGGCCAGCCAGTCGGGGCAGTTCCCTCAAAAACAATGGCCAGTGACCCGACTCGGTCACTGGCCACGATGTCGCACGCGTTCTGAATCGCGCTCGTTACGACTACTTCTTTTCTTCCGCAGCGGGACGACCCGGTCGACCGCCGGCACCGGGGCGACCACCGGCCCCGCCGCCAGGTCCGCCACCTGGTCCGCCTCGACCGCCGGGGCCGCCCGGCCCACGGCCCATTTGCAGGGACGCGACATCGAACGGCTTACCTTTGAGCTTTTCGAAGTTCGCCTTCTGATCGGCGGTGAGGATCGCCATCGCGGCCGCTTCCCGCTCCTTGTTCAGTTCCTGGGCTTTGGCGAACGCTTCGCCACCCGGACGTCCGCCGCCCTGGCCGCCGCCCGGTGCTCCACCCGGTGCTCCGCCCGCACCGCGACCGGCGAACAGTTCCCGCATCAGCGCTTGCTGCTTGGCTTGGAAGTCCCGATTGCTCGCCGTGATCTTTTCCGATTGTTCGGTGGACAGGCCGAGTTGCTTGGCGAGTTCAGCATCTTGAAGGGCGTTGACGCCGGCGACCTGCCAGCCGATTTGCTGCAGTCGCGTGTATTGCTCGGGGGTGAGCATTTCTTTGGCTTTCGGCGCGAACTTGGCTTGCATGGCGGTGGCCATCGCGGCCATTTTGGCCGGCAATTCGCGGCGTTGTTCCTCGGTCATGTTCTGAAAACCGCCCTCGCCGAACAGGCTGGCCATTTCGGCTTGGCCCGCGGCGCGGACTTCATCGAGCAGCTTCCGGCCCTTTTCAATCGTTTCCGGCGTGAGTCCGAGTTCCTTTTGCACGGATTCCTGGGCGAGCAGCGTTAGCGCGCCGCCAGCTCCGCCCCGGCCTCCGCCGAAACCGCCACCGGCCAAACCGCCGCCAAAACCGCGACCGCCGCCGGGCGGCTGCGCGATCGCACTGCCCGCCAACACGGCTCCGATAGCCAACGTCCCAAGGGCGAATGCCGCGCCGCGGCCCGCCAACCACCGTCCCCAATGAGTCTTCATTCGATGGATCCCCTCATGCCCGTGATGGGCGGTGGTCCGCCGCGCGTCCGCGCGTGGCCTCGACACCGCCTCGCCTTCCAAACACGTCTCCGGCCGCAAGGTTGCGGTGACACGGAATGTGTTAGAATCCGGCCCAACTTTCGTCGAGGCTAAAGAAATGGCGCAATCCCCGCAACGCGAACCTGATCGATCGACAAGTGGCGAAGCCGGTCCGAGTTTCGAAGAGTCGTTCGCGACGCTGGAAGCCATCGTCCGGCAGTTGGAGGACGGTTCACTCGGACTTACCCAGTCGCTCGCTCGCTACGAGGAGGGAATACGCTGCCTCAAGGTTTGCCACGAAACGTTGCGGCAAGCTGAACGGCGGGTCGAGCTGGTGACGGGAGTGGCCGCCGATGGCACGCCCGTAACCGCCACCTTCGATGAAGGGGATTTGTCGCTCGACGAAAAAGCCCAACAACGCAGCCGACGACGCTCGAAAGGGGATGGAGACACCGAGACGTCGCGGAGCGGCAAACCCGCAAAAGAAGCAGGCGGCCAGTCCGGTTCGAGCCTCGCGGCTGGCACGAGCGGACAACCTGGAAACGGCGGGCACGCTGGCAGCGGCGGGAATGCTGGCAGCGGCGGGAATGCTGGCAGTGGCGGGCACGCTGGCAGCGGCGGGAATGCTGGCAGTGCGGAGAAGACGGGCGGTGTTGGTCGCGAGCGTTCAGAGGATCGAGGCGGGCCGGGGCGGCTGTTTTATCCGTCGTAGAAGTAGGAGCTAGCATGACGGAGCGAGGGAGCGAGGGGGTGGGGGAATCGTTCGAGACATACGCCGAGGAAGCGCGAATCCAGGTGAATGCGGCCCTGGACCGTTTCTCGACCTACGACAACGACTGCCCGGAGACCTTGCGAGCGGCAATCCGGCACAGCTTGCTGGCGCCTGGTAAACGTCTGCGTCCGTTGCTCGTGTTAATGGCCGCGGAAGCCTGCGGGGGGGACCGGGAGCGATCGCGGTTCGCCGCGATGCCGGCGGCGTGCGCGGTCGAGATGGTCCATACGTACTCGCTGATCCACGACGATTTGCCGGCGATGGACAATGACGACCTGCGGCGGGGTCTGCCGACCTGTCATGCGGCTTTCGGAGAGACCGTGGCGATTCTGGCGGGCGATGCCCTGCTGGCACAGGCGTTTGAAGTTTTGGCCGAGGGCACTCGGCCCGCTACCGTGGCGGCGGCGTGTTGTGTGGAGCTAGGTCGAGCGGCGGGAGCGTCCGCGCTGGTGGGCGGACAGGCGGACGATTTAGCCGCCGAACGGGCCGGCGGAGGACGGGAGGATTTGGAGCGGATTCATCGCCGCAAGACGGGTGCCTTGTTCCTCGCGTCGCTACGCATGGGGGGGATGGTGGGCGGAGCTTCGGCCGCTCAATTGAACGATTTGACCGAATACGGCCGTCGATTGGGGTTGGCGTTTCAGATTGTGGATGATTTACTGGATGCAGGAGGGGACGTGGCGGCGGTGGGAAAGCGGGTCGGTAAGGACTCGGACCGCGGCAAACTGACCTTCCCGCGTTTGTGGGGCCTGGAAGCCAGTCGTGAGCGGGCGGCGACGCTGATCCGTGACGCCGTCTCCGCCGTTTCGCCGTGGGGCGAAACCGCGCGACATTTGGTGGGATTAGCCCGGTTCGTGTTGGAAAGGAATCGCTAGCGATGGCAAAGCTACTGCCGGAACTCGCGTCCGCTGAACCTCTTCAGCGGTACTCCGTGCGGGACTTAGAGCAATTGGCCGGCGAAATCCGCGAGGTGCTCTGCAATTTGCTCAGCACACGGAGCGCCCATTTCGCGTCCAACCTGGGCGTTGTCGAACTGTGTCTGGCGCTGCATAGCGTCTACGACTTCCGTCGCGACCGCTTGATTTGGGATACGGGCCACCAGATTTATCCGCATAAGTTGGTCACCGGCCGGTATCGCGATTTCGATACGATTCGCACGAAGGGTGGCCTGATGGGCTACCCGAATCCGCACGAAAGCGAGTACGACCTGTTCATGACCGGACATGCCGGTTGCAGCGTCTCGACGGCGATGGGCCTCCGCAGCGGCGACTTGTTGCGTGGCGAGGATGAGCGGCACGCGGTGGCGGTGATCGGCGATGGCGCGTTCCCGTCGGGAATCGTGTTCGAGGCGCTGAACAACGCGAAGTCGTTCCGGAAGAATCTGCTGATCGTTCTGAACGACAACAAGATGTCGATTTGCCCGCGGGTCGGCGGACTGGCGGACTACCTGGATCGTCTGCGTTCCAATCCGTTTTACACGGGCCTGAAGAATGAAGTCGTTCGGGTGCTCAACAAGGTGCCACTGCTGGGCGATCCGGTCGAGCGGTTTTTGGCGCAGGTGAAGGAGGGCGTCAAGGCTGGCCTGCACGGAGGCATGCTGTTCGAGGAACTGGGAATCAGCTACCTCGGCCCGATCGATGGGCACAACATCGCGTTGATGCGCAAATATTTGAAAATGGTTCGGCAACTCGAGGGGCCCGTGCTGCTGCACGTCGTGACCGAGAAGGGCCACGGGTTTCAGCCGGCCGCCTGCGATCCGGTGTTTTTTCATACGCCACCCGCCTTCAAGCAGACCGAGGAAGGCCCGGTCGTCAAATCGCCGGGAGGGTCGCCTGCCTACACAGACATCGCGAAAGACGCGATCCGCGAGCAAATGACGCGTCGTTCCGACGTGACGGTGCTGACCGCCGCCATGTGCCAAGGAAACAAGCTCGAATCGGTTCGCGACGACTTTCCGTCGCGCTTTTTCGATACGGGGATTTGCGAGTCGCACACGGTCGCTTTCGCCGCGGGCCAAGCGAAAGCCGGTCTGAGGCCGATCGTGGACATCTACAGCACGTTTCTCCAGCGCAGCTTCGACCAAGTGTTCCAAGAAGTAGCGCTGCAGGATTTGCCGGTGACGTTCCTGATGGATCGGGCTGGCCTCACGGGTCCGGACGGGCCGACCCATCACGGCGCGTTTGATTTGGCCTACATGCGGATCTTTCCGAACATGATCGTCGCCGCGCCCGGCGACCCGCACGATCTCCGCGCGATGCTTGGACTGGCGATGGAACAGCCGCACCCGTTCGGTATTCGTTACCCGAAGGCGACTGCGAAGTCGCTCGACTTGCCCCGATCCTCGGTGGAGGTGGGCCGAGCGGAAGTCTTCTCCTGGGGACGCGACGGCATATTCCTCTGCGCGGGCACCTTGCTCCATGAGGGCTTAGCGGCCGCGACGCTGCTCCGCAAAGAAGGTCTGGATGTCGGCGTGGTCAATGCGCGGTTTGTGAAGCCGCTGGATCGGGAGATCGTCGCCCGAGCGCTTCGGGAATGCGGTTTTGTGATCACGGTTGAGGAAGGCTGTTTGCCGGGCGGCTTCGGCAGCGCGGTGCTGGAAGCGGCCGCTGAAATGCGTTTGTCCAGCCATCATGTGCGGCGTTGTGGCTTGCCCGATCAGTTCGTCGAGCACGGCGACCGGCAAGAACTGCTCGCGGAATTGGGATTGGACGCCCTCGGACTGGCTCGAGCGGGTCGCGAAATGGCGGCCGAGTTGGGAATCGAGACCGGAATGAAGCGGCCGTCGACGGTGGTGAACGCGACGAATCCTCTGTAGGGTCCCAAACCATGCCGCGCACCGCATCCTGGGCTGGCGATCGCCGGCCGCTTGTCGTTGTGCTCGGCCCCGGCGAGCGAGCCACGGTGGTAGCCGCCGTGGATCAACTGATGCCGGTCATTCGACGGCACGCGGATGTGGTCGCGATCGACCTCGATTTCAGCCTTGATCTGCGGGATTTGGAATTCGATCTGGCGATCGTCCTGGGCGGCGATGGATCGATTCTACGAGCCGCTCGTCGCATGGAGCGGCGACAGCGGCCGATTTTGGGCGTGAACTTGGGCAAGCTTGGTTTCCTGGCCGACCTCTCTCCCGCCGACTTCGTCGCGGTGGTGGAAGAGGTTGCGGCGGGCCGTTGCCTGATCGCCGATCACCTGATGTTCGATTGCGCTGTATTTCGCGGGGATGTGGCGATCCATCAGTCGATCGGCCTCAATGAGACGGCCATTCTCGGTGGACCTCCCTACTCGATCATCGACATCGAACTTTACGTTGACGCAGAATTGGCAACCACTTATAGTTGCGACGGTTTGATCCTGAGCACGCCAGTGGGTTCGACCGCGCACAACCTGTCGGCGGGTGGTCCGATCCTGAGGAAAACCCTTCCGGCCTTCGTGTTCACGGCGATCAATCCGCATACGCTGACCGTTCGCCCGGTGGTTGACGACGCCGACCGCGTTTACGAGCTGGTGGTGAAAAAACCGCTGGCCGCGACCTCCGTTGTGGTGGACGGCCAAATGTTATGCGTCCTCGACGCCCTGGACCGCATATGCGTGCGGCGGGCCGAAATGACATTTCAACTGGTCGAAGTTCGCGGCCACAGCTACTACCGAACACTCCGGGAAAAACTCGGCTGGAGCGGTCGATTGCGGGGCTAGCAACGGGTTTCGGCAACTATTCGCAAGGAGGCGAACGATGGGGGGCGTTGGTTTAGCGTCGCGACGGCGTGAAGACGGAAGCCGCGGCTTCGAACGTGGTTGCCACGTGACGTGCGGCAAGTTCTCGACCGAGTTTACTAGCCATTCACGATCGGCCTTCGGGCCGCGATTGGCCAACGCCAGTGCCAGCTTCGCGAAACAGTCCGTGGCTTCTTGGGTCGTCGTCGCCAGCCTCGCCGCTGCCGCGACGTTCATCGATCAAGCCGCTTTTTCAAGCCGCTTGATGGCGGACGACGCCGCGACTGTCTCAGCGAAGACGACTGGTACCGAAAAGACTGGCACTGAAAAGACTGGCACTGAAAAGACTGGCACTGAAAAGACTGGTACCGAAAAGGCTGGCGGTGAGAAGACAGGCCAGGCGTTGTCGCAGCAATTGCAAGCGGCTGCGCGGCAGGTTGCGAACTCGCAGTCCCACACGTTCGCGTATCGGGCGAAGGCGGGCGAAACGCTGCGGTGGAAGGTCACGCACTTAGTCACCGTGGACACGAAGATCCGCGGCAGCGAGCAGTCGGCGAAGACGCGGAGCAGTTCCACGAAGTCGTGGCGAGTGACGGCGGTTGACGACGAGGGCAATATCACGTTTGTCTACATGGTGGACGACGTCGACATGTGGCAGAGCGTCACGGGTCGGCAGGAGATCCGTTACAACAGCCGCACGGACTCGCAACCGCCCCGCGAATATGAAGTCGCCGCGAAGTCGGTTGGTGTGCCGCTGGCGACGGTCGTCATCGACCGCTTTGGCCGAGTGGTGAAACGCGACAGCGAGCAATCGCAGTTCAATCCGGGCCTCGGCGAGCTGACGATTCCGTTTCCGGAGAAGGAGATGAAAGTCGGCGCACGGTGGAACGTGCCGGATGAGATTCGGATTCGGCTTGAGGATGGCCGCGTGCAGCGGGTTCAAACTCGGCAATCGTATACGCTCGAAAAGGTCGAGACGGGCGTGGCGACGATCGGGATCAAGACGGAGGTTCTCACGCCGATCGACGACCCCAAGGTGCATGCGCAACTTGTCCAGCGTTTGACGCAAGGCTCCGTCAAGTTCGATCTGGACGCGGGGCGGTTGATCTCGCGGCAAATGGATCTTGACGAAACCGTCATCGGTTTCAGCGGCCCCGATAGCGTGATGCAATACCTCGCGCGGTTGACCGATGAACTGCAACCGGCGAGCGCCGCTGTGGCGGAGCGTTAACCGGTCGTGCTGCCGTTATTGGCGAACACGTTGTGGCTGTGCGTGGCGGTGCTCGCGATCGCGGTTCCGGCGGGCACGGCGACGGCGTGGATCGGCTGCACGTTTGACTGGCGTGGTCGGCGATTGGCTTTCTTGGCGTTGGCCGGGTTGCTCGCCTTGCCGCTTTACCTGCAGGCGGCTGCCTGGGACGCCGCGATCGGCCGCCAGGGCTGGCTGGGCCCCGTGCTCGGGATGGGTGGCGCGCCGCTCTTCGACGGCTGGACAGCGGCGATCGCCTACCACGCGATCGCGGCCTGGCCATGGGTCGCCTTGATCGTGGGGCTCGGTCTGCGAGCTGTCGAACCGGAATTGGTGGACGTGGCGCTCTTGGACGGCCCGCCTTGGAAGGCGGCCGTCACCGTTCTGTTGCCGCGGGTTCGCGGCTCGTTGTGGGTCGCGGCCGCCTGGATCGTTGCCCAGGTCGCGGGCGAGATGACCGTCACCGACATGTTTCGGATTCGCACGTTCGCCGAAGTTTTGTACAGCGACTTCGCACTCGATCCCGATCCGGCTCGGGCCGCGTTGCGTTTGGCTCCGGGCGTTGGTTTGGTGGCGCTGACGGTGCTCGGGATGCTGGGGTTGGCAGCGCCGTGGCAGGCGGGTCCGCGTCAACAGATCCGGCATCCAGCACCGCCACGTCGCTGGCCTGGAAGTAGACGATTCACAGCAAGTGCAAGCGGCCTCATAGCGATCGCCTTCCTAGTGCCGATCGGCAGCCTTGTGTGGAAGCTCGGCGGCGTCGCCACGTCCATCGGTGGCGGATGGGTTCGCCGCTGGTCGTTCCTGCATGCCGCGGAAGTGCTGGGAAGGACACCTTGGGAGTTCCGCGTCGAGTTCGCGTGGACTTTCGCGATCGGCGGCCTCACGGCGCTAGCCGTGCTGTTGACCGTGCCGGCCCTTGTCTGGCGGCTCCGTGATTCACCCCGCCGGCTGGCCCTGGTCTTCGCGGCGGGCGCGTTCATCGCCGCCCTGCCCGGCCCCAGCTTCGCGATCATGGTGGCGGCCCTCCGGTTGAATCCCCAACTGCCCGGTTGGATTGCGGAACCGCTTGATCTGTTGGCCGAACGCTCGTTGGCATTCGTTGTCTTCGTGCTCGCCATCCGAGCGGCTCCACTCTGCGGCGCTGTGGCATGGCAAGCGTGGCGAACGCTGCCGCGCGAATGGCTAGATGCGGCGGCGCTCGACGGCTTGGGCCCGTGGCGACAACTCGTCTTCGTCGCGATCCCGCTCCGACGCCGCACACTGGCCGCGATCGGGCTATTGGCATGGTGCTTGGCCGCCGGCGATTTGACTTCGACGGTGCTGCTGGCTCCGGCCCGCGTGTCGACCGTCGCCGTTCGCACGTTCCAACTCATTCACGCCGGCGTGGACGATCGGCTCGCCGGATTGTGTTTGGTATCGCTCGCGGTTTTCGGCATACTGGCGGCTGGATTTCACCTGCTGACGCGGAAGGACCGTTTATGGGAATAAATGCCGACGCAGCCCAATCTTCGACCTGCGACGTCGCGCCGCCGGTTCATCAGCAGGCAGGGAGCCAGCAGGCAGGGAGCCAGCAGGCAGGGAGCCAACAGGCAGGGAGCCAACAGGCAGGGAGCCAACAGGCAGGGAGCCAGCGGTTAGGGAGCCGGCGCGCGTTCCACCCGCTCGGTAGCCGGACCGCGGGTCTATGGCTCGCGTTGGCGGCGGTCTTGAGCGGCCTGCCGAGTCGCGTCGCGGCGCTGGATCGTGTGGTGATGACTCGCGATGGCGCGCGGCGGCCGTTGGCCGGTCGCGTGATTGCCGAGGCGCAGGATGGCGGCGTTGTGCTCCAGACGGCGGATGGCGTGCTATGGCCGCTGCAACCCGAGGATTTTGTCGAGCGGAAAGCGGACAACGAGCCGTTCCAGGCGTTGTCGCGCGAAGAGATAACAACGCGATTGCTCGCCGACTTGCCGGCCGGCTTTCGGATCCACACCACGGCGAACTATCTGATTGGCTACAACACATCGCTGGCGTATGCCCAGTGGTGCGGAGCGCTGTACGAGCGGCTACATCGGGGATTTCACACGTTCTGGGACGCGCGGGGAGTCGATTTGAAGGCCCCCGAGTTTCCCCTGGTGGCGTTGGTCTTTGACAGTCAAGAGTCGTACGTGCGGGGCGTGCGGGGCGAACTGGGTGCCGCCGCGACCTCGATCGTCGGCTACTACAGCCCGTCAACGAACCGCGTGAATATGTATGACTTGACCGGCGTCGAGGGGTTGCGGCCGCCGGGCGAGCGAGTCAACTCGACGACGCTGATCAACCAGATCCTGCAGCGGCCGGAGGCGGCTCCGATGGTCGCGACGATCGTTCATGAGGCGACGCATCAACTGGCCTTCAATTGCGGGCTCCAAACGCGGCTGGCCGACAACCCTGTGTGGGTCAGCGAGGGGCTGGCGGTCTATTTCGAGACGCCGGATTTGAAGAGCGCTAAGGGATGGAGCAGCATCGGCAGTTTGAACCGCAATCGCTTGATCCAGTTCCGCAAGTATCTCGCGCGGCGCGGCCCCGATTCGCTGGAGAAACTGATCCGCGACGACCTGCGTTTCCGGGAGCCGGCCACCGCGATCGACGCGTACGCGGAATCCTGGGCGTTGCATTATTTTTTGCTCCGCACGAAAAGCAAAGAGTACGCCTCGTACGTGAAGCGAATCGGCGGCAAGCCGCCGGTCATCTACGATTCGCCCGAGGAGCGGCTGGCGGAGTTCCAGGCGGCGTTCGGGAGCGACCTGCGGAAGCTGGACTCCGAGTTCCTTCGCTACCTGCGGAAACTGGACTGACTTGCCGCCGGGAAAACCGGGCGGTTATCATGCGGCTTGGTATTTTTTCCCTACTGGCTGGAGATTTTCATGCTCGAAACGCCTGCAATCAATGGTGCGCCGCGTGCCGCGGCTGACGGAGCCGCGACGTCGCGGCGGCAGTTCCTCGCCGGTTCGACGGCCGCCGTGGTGGGCGGCTCGCTGGCGTCAACCCTGGCCAGTCCGGCCGTGCATGCGGCGGGCAGCGACATTTTGAAAGTCGGGTTGATCGGTTGCGGCGGACGCGGCCTGGGCGCGGCGGTCAACGCCATGAAGGCCGAGGACAATGTGCGGCTGACCGCGTTGGCCGACGCGTTTCCAGACCAGTTGGAGCACGCGCGCGGCGTGCTCTCCAAGCAGATTGGCGAGAAGTACGCGGTCCCCCCGGAACAAGGCTTCCACGGCTTCGACGCCTACAAAAAATTGCTGGCTACCGATGTCGATGTGGTGTGCCTCTGCACCCCGCCGCATTTCCGCCCCGAACATTTGCGGGCGGCGATCGCGGCCGGAAAACACGTCTTCTGCGAGAAGCCGGTGGCTGTCGACGGCGCTGGCTGTCGCAGTGTGCTGGAAACAGTCAAGCAAGCCCGTGAAAAGAACCTGAGCGTCGTCTCGGGTTTGTGCTGGCGATACGACTTGGCGGTGCGGGAAACGATGAGCCGCATCTTGGATGGCGCGATCGGCGATGTGCTGGCCATTCAAGAGAACTACCTCACCGGCACACTCTGGCATCGCGGCCGCGATCCGAAGTGGAGCGAAATGGAATACCAAATGCGGAATTGGCTGTATTTCACGTGGCTATCGGGCGACCACATCGTCGAACAGCACATCCATAGCCTCGACAAGGCGTTGTGGCTGTATGGCGACAAGGCCCCGGCCAAATGCTTCGGCCTGGGCGGCCGCCAAGTCCGCACCGATGCCCAGTGGGGCCATGGCTACGACCATTTCGCGGTCTGCTACGAATGGGAAGACGGCCGCAAGTGCTTCTCGTACACGCGGCAGATGCAGGACTGCGCGAACGATGTCGACGACTACGTGATCGGCTCGAAGGGCCGAGCCGCACTGCTGCGAAACACCATCGAACCCGCAGGTGGAACGGCCTGGCGCTACCGTGGGCCAAGGCCAAGCATGTACGACGTCGAACACAAGGAGTTGTTCGCGGGTATCCGCGCGGGCAAGATCCTCAACAACGGCGAATACATGACTGCCAGCACACTCATGGCGATCATGGGCCGCGAAGCTTGCTACACGGGCGCCACGCTCACCGCCGACCAAGTGCTCAATTCGCCGAACCGGCTCGGTCCGGACAAGTACGAATGGGGACCGATCCCGGTGCCAACCGTCGCGATGCCCGGCCAAACCAAGTTCGCGTAAGCGCCGCGGTGACATTCACAGCCCCGCGTGAATCGTGGAAGCGTACGATCGCCCGATCGGCGATCTTACGTTTCCGCGACCGCGGCGGCGGCTGCCAAGTCAACCTGGAGAACGGCGACATGCGCGGCTTCGCAGTCGCTGATGCGGGACGCCTCGTGGAAGCGGCTTCAAGGCATGCGAATCATGCCGGCGCCCTCAGGTTCGGCCGGCACACTTGCTTTTCGCGACGCTAACTGCCGGTTCGCAGCATCAACTCGACCCGGCGAGCCGCTTGAAGAAACGCGGCATCCGCGCCGCCCGATCTCGGCATCGGCGCTTCGCTGTCCATCAATTGATCGATCTTGCGGTTCGCGGCAATCACCGAGGTATGGCTGCGGCGACCGAAGTACTGGCCGATCTCGGACAACGCCGAGCGGGTGTATTTGCGGGCCAACCACATCGCCAACATCCGCGGCTGGCTCACCGCCCGCTGTTTGCCATCGGATTGCAGGCTGCGGGAGTCGAGTCCAAACGCTTCGCAGACCGCTTGCTCGATATCGGGCAGACGAATCACGCGGCGCGAAACGCGCAGCAGATCGGCGAGCGTTCCCTCGGCAAGCTCACGGGTGATCGGACGCGACCACGCTTGGCTCGCCGCCTGCAAGCGCCATAACGCCCCGGACAGCAGCCGCGCGTCGCCTTGAACACCGTCGACGATCAGGTCAAGCACCGTGGACGGCGCCTTCACACCGCGTTGCTGGCAATGATGCCGCAAAATCCCCATTCGCGTCTCGGCGTCGGGCGGCTCAAGCCGACACACAAGGCCGCCACACAACCGATTGCCCAACTCCTTCCCCAGTCCCACGATTTCCTGGGGCGGACGGTCGGCGGTCAACACCAACTGCCTTCCCGACCGTTGCAGCATGTCGAGCGTCGATTGCAGTTCGATCAGCGTGGCCTTCTTGCCCGCGAAGAAATGGACATCGTCCAGAATGAGCAGATCGACGTCGCGGTACTTCCGCCGAAAGCTTGGCAACCCCGTCCCCTTCAACGCCTCCACAAACTGGCTTGTGAATTGTTCCGCCGACAACATGACAGCACGCCGACCCGGAAAACGCCGCCGCGAATCCTGCAGCAGACAGTCGACGAGCAACGATTTGCCACTGCCGCTCGGGCCGTAGAGATACAACGGCGACACACTGCCCGGTTGCCGCGCAACCGACTGAACGGCCGTCATCGCCAGTTGATTGCAGGGCCCCACCACCACATGGCTCCAGTGCGCGGGCAGCCGCGCGGGCAACACGGCGGGAGTCGACGCGGGCATCGGCGCGGGCATGG
>CAIXSC010000093.1 GCA_903921945.1 uncultured Planctomycetaceae bacterium | reverse complement strand
GGCCTCATGCGAGTTCGCCATCGACAGCCTCGGCTGAGATGCCGACGAAAACAATCCGGAGCCGAGCCGCGCGAGCGGCCAGCTCTAGGGCTTCTTTTCTTCCGTCTTGGGATTTCGAGCGCCTTGAGGCGCGTAGGGATTCAATTCGAACTTATCTCCCTGGAGCTCCTTGAGCTTCTCGCGCTGGGCGGCTGTGAGCACACCCAACAGCTTGTCGCGCGACTCCTCATTGAGCTTCTTGTAGAAGTCCCGGGTTTTCTCCTGGATCTCCTGCCGCAACTCGGCTTCCCGCTTTTTCAATTCCTCGACCTGATCCGCCGTGATGCCCAGCTCTTTCGCCACCTCGTCGGCATTCAACGCGGCCGCCGACCCGTATCCGGAATTGGCCAGCCGCATCTGCAACGCGATCTGGCGGATCCGCTTCGTCTGATGCGGCAAAAGCACCTCCGTCACCCGCTTGTCGGTTTCGGCGCCAATCCGCCCATACACTTCCAGATACTTCGATTGGCGTTCCGCGAGTGGAACATTGTTGAGATCCTTATAAGCGTCTTGCATTTTGACGCTCATTTCAACGCGGATCTTATCGAGTGCTGTCTTTTGGTCCGGCAGCAAATCAAGTTCACTCTGCACCTGCGGGTACAGCAAATACTGCAGGCTTTGTCCCATCGGGTTCGCATAGGCCCATCCGCCTCCCACGGCGCCCGGCGCGCCAGCTTGGACCACCACTTGAGCGTCCACTCGCGAAACGATGAACGTCAGCGTCAACGCCGACGCCGACGCTAAAACAATCCCCAGACCACGGAGCAAAAACATGAGATGAACTCCGAAAAAAACGGAAGCGGTGGATCCCATCGCAAGGCCGGAACGTACGACGCGCATTCGACGTCTTCGCGCGTGTCTCCCATCCGCGAAGTCTCGCTGGCGCCGGGACGCTCGTCAATGCGGACGTCGGGCCGGGCGGAAAGGAGCCGTTCGAAGGGTAACACCGAGCCACTTCCGTCGAGGAGCTTTTTCTTCCACTTCTTCCATTTCTTCCACTTCTTCTACCTCTTCTACTTCCTCCACTTCTCCCGCTCCTTCCGCCGCGAACGCCCCAGCGACCCTCCCGACCAAATCGACCTTGCCCTGCGAGCGGAAAACACCTATCGGATTCGTTATCCCAACACGACAAGCGAGCAGCGGGCTTTCCAACGCGACGTGCTAACGACGACCAACGCAGTCAGCATCGATACGGCGGAGGTTTCTGTCCGGCGAGTCCACCCATGATGGATTCATGATGAATAGGTCAAACGCCAAGCGGCCGCCCGGGCCCATCCCCGGTCAATGCCCGAGGCGTAACGTCAGGCAAAACTTCAGGCAGAACTTCAGGCGGGGCGTCGGCCCGAGCGGTCGCCGCATTGCCGCGCTGATCGCGGCGGCTTGGTGCCTGTCGTTGGCTTTCTTGGCTGTTGGCCTGCGGGCCAGCGCTCAAGAGTGGGATGGGGCCGGAAACCGTGTGTCGCCCGATAGCCGCCGATTGATGCCGAATCTCGAGGCGGTAGACCTGGACCAACTGGATACGGTGGACCCCGCCCCGCAAGACCTGGAAACGTTTGAGGACGGCCTTGCGGACGCCGGCGCATCTCCCGCTGGACAGCGCCCAGACCTGAATCCACTCGGCGGCCTGTCCGGCCAGGGGGACCGGGCACCCGTACGATTGCGACTCGAGTGGCTACCTGAGCGGGATTTGAAGGGTTTGGAGGGCGGTCTGGCCATCAATAGCCAGGCGCTCAGTCTTGCGTTTCCGCTCCGCTTCGATGCGGACGGTCGCGGATTGTGGTTGGGCTTAGCGGGCATTCGCAGCTTGGAAGCCGACACGGACACGCCCCTACCGGACTCGGGCCGCCGCCTTCCCGAGCGATTTTGGGACATCGACTTCGGGGTGATGCGGTTGCGGTCGTGGGAGGATGGCCGTCGCGTTGGCGGCATGGTGCGAGTGGGCTCGCCGAGCGATCGCCCATTCGCCGAATGGCGGGATGTGTCCGTCACGTTCCTGGTTTTCGCGTCGATCCCAAGTGGCGAGCGGAATGCTTGGTCCGCAAGTCTGTTTTATTCGCCAACGGGACAGATTGTCTTCCCGTTGCCCGGTTTGGCGTATGTCTGGCGGCCATCGCCGCAATTCGAAGCGAGCCTCGGACTGCCGTTTTCCTTAACCTATCAGCCAACCGAGACGCTGACGCTTCAGGCCAGCTACCGACCACTCAATCAAGTCCGGGTTCATTTAAGGCAACGATTCGGAGATGCCTGGTCTTTCCTAGCCAGTTATGAAACGGTCAACGACGCCTTTTGGAGCTCCGAACGGGAGAACGATCGCGAGCGGACCTATTTCTTTGATCAGCGATTGGCGCTCGGCTTGCGTCGCGACCTCCCGGGCGGATGGTTCATCGAGGGCTCGACATTTTACGTCTTCGACCGCAAAGTCTTCCAAGCCGAGCGATTCTCGCGTGACCGGAGCGACCTGCTGCCGATAGAGACGGGGATCGGCGCCTCGGTGCAGGTCGTCTGGGCGCGATGACGCCCAATTAGTCCATAGGCGGCGGCGGATCCGGCGCGGGGTCTGGTCCTGCGCCGCCTCCCAGCGGAAACGTATCCACCCCGTTTCGCGGGAATCCAAACGAATCAAGCGGCGAACCTTCCTCAAACTCGCCGTCGCCGCCAGGTCCATCGAACGTGATGCAATTGTCGGCTTGACCAGCCACTTGATTGTCATTGTCGCACTCGTCCGTCCCGTCGAGATAATTAAACCCCGCCGTGTTCGCGTTGTGTGCGACGACCCCATCCAACGAATAGCTTTGGTTCAAATCTTGCATAGAACCGCCGACGTCCGACAGTTCGCTGACGACCGCGTCGCGCAAGGAAGACAGGCCGACCAGTAACCCGATGACAAGAATGGTGGCCAACATGATCAGTTCCGAGGAAACGATAAACCCGCGGTCGTCGAGCCACAACAAGGGCAAGCGATGCGTAGCGCGGAGCCAGGAATGTCTTACGAAGGTTCTGTAAACCGCGTATTGGCTCATAGTACTGAATACTCCGCCCCGTTGTTCGCAGGGCCGTTGCTGACTTGGGGCCAAAGCTGACAGGGTTGACACGCTACCCGTCGGGATGGTTTTGGTGTCGTCGCTCCGGTGGGTCCAGCAGACGAGATGGAAACCACCCCTATTGGTCTGCCGTAACTCACCGCACCAAAATAGCTATGATTGTCGTGGCATTTTATTCAACGGTAATTCCGAGATTTCGCGAAGTAACCCATGTCCGTCGCACTCCGCGTTTAACGATTGTGACGATTGCAGCGGCTACAACGCCTCGATGCTCGCTTTTGGCGACATTCGGGAGGGAAGTGTCCCGTTTTTCCCACAGCACGCCCCTTATCGACCGGATGTGACGGTTTTCCGGCCAGTGCGATTGAAACCTTGCGGTTGCCCAGTTACAACAAGAGGGGTGCCGTGGACGGCTCGAATGGTTCCACGGCGTCTCCGTTCTAGGGGCTGGCACAGAAAGTCCACCAGCCGTTTCTGGGCAAGGAAAGCCGGCGACAATTTGCTCGTCTCCGCCGGGTCGTCACGAGTTCCGTCTTCAAGAATTGCCAACCGCATCGGGTTGGACACCGCCGAGTCAAGCGCGGCCTCACTCTCGTGAGCGGCGAGCGGCTCGCTGGTGGCCGCACCACTGAATCGCGGCTTTTGGGACGTCTGCCGACGGGTTCGAGATGGGATTGGCGGGCGCACTGCGCACCTCCACAGCTTTCAACAGGACTAAGTGCCCCATGTTCGATCGCTTCGTTATTTTTGGTCGGAAGAACGTTGAAACCGGTTCCCGAGCCTTGCGTTTCGGATCCGCCATCGAAAGACGGGGACCCGTGGGTCGCACTAGCAAGGCAGCCAGCGCTCGTCGCTCGTCGTCTCGCAGCTGGCTTCGGTTTGAACCGCTGGAGGCCCGTCGCGTCATGGCGGCTGGCGACTTGGATACCACCTTCGACACGGATGGCTTGGTAACCACGGGGTTCAGCGGCGGCGGTCTCGACCAAGCCTTTGCCGTCGCTCTCCAGGACGACGGTCGCATCGTCGCCGCGGGGCGCGCCAATAACGGGGTTATCGGGCTGGCACGTTTCAACACCAACGGCAGCCTGGACGGAGGGTTTGGCTCCGGCGGGAAGGTGACCACTTCGATCGGCGTCTTTAATGATAAGGCGAACGGAGTTGCCATTCAGGCGGATGGCCGAGTGGTTATCGCCGGCGAAACGAATACTGCGGGATTTGCCACGGCGGATTTTGTAGTCGCCCGCTACACGAGCGCGGGCGTCCTTGACACGACCTTTGACGGAGACGGAATTGCCACGACGGACTTTGGTTCGAGTATCGACCGTGGCTACGCGATCGCTGTGCAAACCGATGGGAAACTTCTTGTCGCCGGCCGCAGCGGACCGGATTTTGGTTTAGCGCGTTACAACGTGGATGGATCGCTGGACACGACTTTCGATATCGATGGAAAGACAACGACGTCCTTTGGCGGCAGCGAGGCAATGGCCTTCGGAATCGCGCTGCAGGCCGACGGCATGATTGTGCTTGCTGGATACACCATTGACGCCGGCGTTTATACAGTGGCGGTCGCTCGGTACACCGCCGCCGGCGCTTTGGATCCGACCTTTGATGGCGATGGCAAAGTCGTCACGTCGTTTACTGGCACTTTCTCCGTCGCGCAAGCAGTTGCGGTGCAAGTGGATGGCCGAATTGTTGTCGCTGGAAACGACTTCAATGGAGTCAATTACGACTTTGCACTCGCCAGGTACAACTCGGACGGCAGCCTTGACACCACCTTCGATACCGATGGCAAAGTGACGACCGCGATTGGCGCCTCGAACGAGAACGCGTATGGACTCGCGATCCAGCAAGATAGCAAACTGGTGGTCGTTGGCGACAGCTTCGCCAGCGGCACCAGTCGGTTTGCGCTCGTTCGGTACCTCAGCGACGGCAGCCTCGACACGTCTTTCTCCGGAGATGGCCTTCAGACTACCGCTGTCGGCGTAGGCAGTACTGCCAGGGCCGTAGTTTTGCAAAACGATCACAAGATCGTCGCGGTTGGCTCCGCCGACACCGGTTCCTCGAACCTCGATTTCGCCCTCGCGCGGTACGACGCTGGAACCGTCGGCACATTGTCCCCCGCTCTTTCGGCTGGAACGTTGACCGTCACGGACATTGATGTGGTCGGCAACACCAACAACCTGACGATCAGCACGGACGGCCTTGGCAATTTGGTTGTTGCCAGCGACCAGGAGGTGTTCACTGGCACTGGGGGGATCGCCGGCGCCGTGTTATCCAACGGCGAAAAGACGCTGAAATTGCCGCTTGCATCACTCACGTCGATCGTGGTCAACTCGGCTGGCGGCAACGATTCGCTGACGGTTGATTTGAACACTGGCGATCCGATCCCCGCTGGTGGACTTACATTCAATGGAGGCGGTCAAATCGGCACGCCCGGCGACACACTCGCGATCGACGGCGGTGTCCAAGGCAATGTCACCTACAACTACCTCAGCGCCCATAGCGGATCGATTGTCTTGCAGAATTATGGCACGATCACCTACACCGGGTTGGAGCCGATCACCAACAGCGGCACCTCCGCGAACGTCATCTTCAACCTATCCGGAGCCAACGACGACGCGAAGCTTTCGGACCTCGGCGGCGGAGTTTTACGATTGGAAAGCACGGCGGCTACGCCAACATTCGAGCGTACCGATTTTACGAAGCCAACCGGAACCGTCACGATCAACGGCGATACGTCGGCTGCTCTATTGACCAACCTGGGCACCTTGGATTTCGCGAATATCGCGGGTGAAATGGACGTCAATCCGAATGGAGACTTGGTCTATATATCCGCGGGAATGGGACAGCAGGGACTGATTCGCGTGAACGCGAGCAATCCTACCGCGATGTCGTTGACGAGCCTGGCCAGCGGCTTCGGGGGCGGCGTGGCGGTCGACCCCGTGACCGGTCGTTACGCGTCCACCAACGGCGGCACCACGCTGCGGATTTTTAATGCCGACGATTCTATATTTGACACGGAGACGCTGACGGGTTGCGGTGGAAGTCTCGCGGCCGGCAATGGGACCTTCGGCGTAAGCACCCAGTGTACAGACCGCTTCGCGATCTATAACGCCTCAACGATGTCGCTGGCCACGGTTGGAGTCGCCGCCGTGGGTTCTCGCGTCACTTACAACGCGTTCACGCAGCGTTATTATTGGAATCTCAATCCGGGTTCCGTTTCCAAGGTGTTTAGCGAGTCGCCGGCAGCTTATCTTGCCGATCTGAGCGGCAAATACATCAGTGACGCGAATCCTGTCACCAATCGGCTCTATGCCACTAACACTTCTTTCAACCAGCTCTACGTGCTCGATGGGACGACGCTGGCGGTGACGGCGACCATTTCCGGGACGATAGGCGACCTGGCGGTGGACACGGTCAACGACCGGATTTATTTCGCATCTGGCAATACGATTCAGATTTACGACGGCGCCGGCACGACAGCGTTAGGAACATTCACCATTCCCGGCGGTTACATCCCGGGCCAAATAGACATGGCTGTCGGCGATGATCGACTGTATGTGCTCGGCGGCCAAACCGGCTTCTCCAACCGGTTGTTTGTGCTAGGTGTCGGTAGCACTCCGGGCAACGATACGCTGACGCTCGACTTGACGAGCGGCGACCCGTTGCCGACTGGCGGATTGACATTTAATGGCAGCGCCGGCACGGACACTTTGGGCGTCCTCGGCTCCGGTTCCCAAAATCCCGCGTATATGCCAGATTCCACCACCGCCAATCGCGGCGCCGTGGCCATTGGAGGTCGAACGGTCGCGTTCGATACCACGGAGTCCGTGGAATTCCGCAATGCCGGCACGGTGATGGTTTCGCCATCGAATGCCAACGACATCTTGGACATCGCGAATGACGTGCTGAGCGATGGAGTGACCGCCGCCTTGGCGGTGACCGGCACGAGCGGCGGCGTCAGCATCGCGGGTGCGCATGTTTACGGTTCGGGACTTGCCATCAACACCACGGCCATCGATGGCAATGACACGGTCACCGTGTCGAGCGCCGACAACTCGCATGGGAACACCAGCCTGGCGATCAATACGGGAACGGGAACGGACAGCGTCGCGGTCAACGGCGCCGTCGCTGTGTCCGGCCCGATCAATGTTTCTTCGGCCACGATCCAGCTCGGAGCCAATCTGAGCACCCATGTTGCCGCTGTCGCCGGCAGCCTCACGCTGACCGGGGCTGTATCGCTGGCTGCGACATCGGTGCTCACGACCGACGGTTCGAGCGGCGACGGGGCGATTCAGATTACAGGTGCCATCAATGGCGCCTTCGGTTTGACGTTCGCTGCCGGGAGCGGCAATGTCGCGGTTAGCGGCGCGATCGGGGGGACCACAGCGCTCGCCTCGCTGGCGATCACCAGTGCGGCGGACGCGACTTTCTCGTCCACGGTGCGCACCACCAGCCATGTGACGCAAACGGCTGGCAGCGGAACGACCTCTTTTAATGGCACCAGCGGGACCGGCATCGGTGGCAATCTAAGCATCCATTCCAACGCGATCGCTTTCAGCTCGGCGGCTTCGACCGTGGTTGGAGCGGTCAACCTCACCGCGAGTAACGCGATCACCTTCCATGCATCCGCCGCTTTGAACGCCACGGGCGCGATTACCTTTACCGCGAACAACGACAATGTTGGCACGGAAGGATTTTCGCAAGACGCGACCGCCGCGATTCAAACGGCGAATGGGGGGACGACGGCTTTGGTCCTGACGGTCCGTGGCGGCGGGAGCGCGTCGCTCGGTGCGCTGCAAACCGGCGCCAGCGGACGGGCAACCATCTTGGT
>CAIXSC010000092.1 GCA_903921945.1 uncultured Planctomycetaceae bacterium | reverse complement strand
CGACTAAACCAACCGTTCCCGAAGGATACCGGCTATGTCCCTTCCATCCGCTTCGTCCGTCACACGACGTACCCTGCTGCGCGGGCTGGGCGTTTCCATGGCGTTACCGTGGCTCGAATCGCTGTCGTTCGCAGCGGGCGAGCGGAACCATGCCGCCGATCAGCCGCCGACTCGCACGCTAGTTACGTTTACTGGTATGGGCTTCCATTCGCAGCATTGGTGGGCCAAGGGGGAGGGTGCGGGCATGGAACTCGGGCCGTGCCTGAAGCCGCTGGAGCCCTGGAAAGAGCGGCTGGTCTTTCTTCGCGGCTTGTGGAACGAGCAGGCCAACAAGGGCGCCATCCACTGCATGCAGACAGGGAATATGCTCAGCGGGGCGCCGTTGTCCGGGGCCGAAGTCCGCACGGGCGTCAGTTTCGATCAAGTGATGGCTCAGCGACTTGGCGACCGCACGCGAATTCCGTCGCTGGTGCTCGGCTGTGAAGGACCGATTCCCGGTCTCCAGGACGGGCTTCCGTTGCTCTACAGCTCGCACATTTCCTGGAGCACGGCGGTGTCGCCGACGTGGACCGAGACGCGGCCGGCGCTGGCGTTCGACCAACTGTTCCGCACCGATCGCAATCGCGGCGATCGTCGGGTGGTCGACGCGGTGCTCGAAGACGCCAAGTCGCTGCGTCTGCGACTTTCGCTCTCGGATCGTCAGCGGTTCGAGGAGTATCTCGGCAGCGTTCATGAGATTGAAGGCCGCATCAAACGCGCCGACAAACAACGCGACGCCAACGGCTGGAAGCCGACTTTGGCCACCCCCGATCGCCCGCGACCGGCCGACGGGATTCCCGCCGACATCCCCGAGTATTGGCGCCTGATGAACGACATCGTCTTGCTCGCCTTCCGCACCGACACGACCCGGATCGCGACCGTCAAGTATTGCAACGACGGCTCCGCCGAGACGCACACGCACTGTGGCGCCAAAGACCAGCATCATCAGATGGCCCACACCCAGCCGCCGGAACTCATTCCGCTCAACCAGTTCTTCATGGCGCAATTGGCCTATCTGTGCGAGCGGATGGCGGAGGTCAAGGAAGGCGATCGCACGTTGCTCGACAACACGTCGATCATGCACTGTTCGAGCATGTTGCACGGCAACCATGACGCGAAGCAGTTGCCGATCGTCCTGCTGGGCGGCGCGGGCGGCAAGCTCCGCGGCGGCCGCGTGCTCGACTACCTCAACGCGTCGAACCGGCGTATGTGCAGTCTGTTCCTTCACCTCATGGACTGGGGCGGCCTGGAACTCGACCGCTTCGGCGACTCGACGGAACGGCTTGCAGGCATCTGATGGGGCCCTTGTTTCGGTCCGGCCCCGCGCGATTTTCGCGTTTTTTGGGGGCCACTTTTTCGCGGGTGTGACCAATCCTAGTTGTGATGTCCACCCAACTCTCCGACAACGACTTCATCGCCCTCCTGCTTGCGAACCAGAGCAGGGTTTATCGCTTCTTGTTCACGCTCGTCCCGTGGCGCGAGGATGTCGAGGACTTGTTCCAGAAGACATGCCTCACGTTGTGGCAAGAGCGGGCGAAGTTTGATCCGACTAAAGGTGAGTTTGCGAGCTGGGCTTGCGCCATCGCTCAAAACCATGTGCGCAATTTCCGCCGCCGTGAAGCCACTCGGCGAACCCTGTTGAGCGAGGAAGTTGCGGAACTGCTGGTGGCGACCCGCGAGCCGGGTGGCCGATTCTCGGAGGACTGCCATCAGGCGCTGCGGCACTGCTTGAATCGGCTTCCGCCGCATCAATTGGCGCTCGTGGAAGAGAGCTACCGCGAAGGGAAGCTCAACGAAGCGGCGGCGGCGGCCGGACGCTCGGTCAACGCCGTCTACAAGAGCCTGCGACGGATTCGAGCGATCCTTCACGACTGCATGGTGCGATTCCTGGCGGAGGGGACCACCTCATGAACGCGGACGCTTCGAACGCGGACGCCATGAACTCGGATGCGGCCGACCGGCTCCGGGATTGGGCCGACGATTATGTGACGGGCGACCTGAGCCCCGCGGCACGCGAATCGCTCGAACGCGAGTTGCTCGCCAGCGAAGAGACGCGGCGGTTTTTTGTCTCCTATTTGGAGTTGCACGCTGGTCTGGCTTGGCAGTTTCGCGGGGCGGATTGTGAATTACCGGTGCTCGGGCTTGTGGGACAGGTCGGCAACCTGCCGATCACAACGCGGACGGACGACGTATCGGTCGATCCCCCGAATCCCTCTCCGTTGACGACTGCGAACACGGGCGTGCCAGGCGGGTTGCAAGCCCGCTTCGCATGGCGCGGGCGATTGTCAGCGGCGGCGGTGCTCGGGGTGGTTGTGGTCGCGGCGTTTTCCTGGTTCTGGCTGCGTGAACCGTCGCGCGCGCCCATCGCGAAGGCGGAGCCGGTCTTCGCCGTGGTTCGCGAGACCCTGCGCGGGAGTTGGGCGGATGGTCGGGAAGTACGCGTGTCGGAGGCCGTCGGAAAAGGTCCTTGGAGCCTGGAAAATGGGTTGGTCTCGTTCGCGAACGACGACGGTGTCGAACTGCTCGTCGAAGGTCCCGCGATCGTGGAATGGCTGAGCGGCCAACGCCTCCGGCTCATGTCCGGTTCGGCGGTGGTGCGGATGCCGCAGGGGCAGTCGGGGTTCGTCGTCGAAACAGCGAAGATGCGGGTCACCGATCTCGGCACCGAGTTCGGCGTGAGTGTCAGTCCGAACGGCGACGAGCGCGTGCAGGTCTACAAAGGCCGCGTGCGGGCGGAGACCGCCAAGTCAGGGGAAGCCCAGGAACTGCAAGCCGGCGGCGCGCTGCGATGCTCGGCCGACGGCGAGTTGGTACCGGCGGCGTTTGTCGAAGAACGGTTCACTCGGCGGATGCCACGAACGGCGCCGGCCACACCCGGTGGTCCGCTTTATAACCGCAGCAACCTGGAATCGGTCGAGGTGGTTCGTGCCGCGATCGAGGTGTCGGTGGATGGCCGACTCGCGGAATGGAATCGCGGCGCCTTTTTCCGGAGTGCGTGCGAGCCGCCTTACGCCGCCATGTATTTCGTCGAGGGCGGCATGATGTATGACGCCGCGCACTTATACGTGGCGGCGCACGTCGGCGATCCCGAACCGATGCGCAACGCAGCTCGCGATGGTTTTCAGTTTGCGGGCGGAAGCGTGATTGTGCGTCTCGCGGCAGATCGCCGGTTGGGCTGGCCGCTCAAGGGCACGGGCCTGCCATTCCGACCCCAGAACCCCAGTCCTGAATTGCTGGCGGATTCCGTCAACGAGCGAGTGACGAGCTTGATCCTCTGGTTCGATGCCACGTCCGGGCAGGCGAAACTCGATTTGCAGCACAGTTTCGAATTGCAGCGTCCGGCCACGGTCCCGGCAGGATGGCAAGGCGCGTTCCAAAAGAACGCGGACGGACTCGGCTACACGCTCGAGTATGCGATTCCGTGGCGGCTGTTCCACTGTGAAAACGACCCGCCGCGCGGCGGCGACGTGTTGGGGACGTTGTGGACGGTGCATTGGAGCGATGCCGAGGGGCGGATTTGCTTCGGGCAGTTGACCGACGTGACCAACAAGAATCCACGGGGCGCCGCCCCTGATTCGCCAGCGGCCTTCTTCTTGAGCGGTCCGCACTGGGGCCGGGCCGTCTTTCAGCCAGAGGCGGCTCCCAAGTAAGCGGGAAAACACATAACGTCATGAAACACACTTGCACTCCCACTCTCGCTCTCCTCACCTCCCTGCTGTCTCTTTCGGGAGCTTTTCCCACAATCGCCCGGGCGCAAGTTCCGAGCGAGATTGCGGCGCTCGTAAAGTCACACTGCGTCGACTGCCACGGTGGCAAAAAACCCGCTGCGGGGCTCGATCTGTCACAGCGTCAGTTCGACCTTTCCGATCCTCGCGCCTTCGGGACTTGGGTGCGAGTTCACGACCAACTGGCGGCTGGCGAAATGCCGCCTCCCGATGCCGAACAGCCGTCCCCCGACGCACGCCGCGCAGCGCTCGGCGCGCTTCATCAAACCCTGCGTGCCGCGTCGCTGGCGCAGCAAAAGGCGGAGGGCCGTGTCGCGCTGCGGCGGATTAATCGGACACAGCACGAAAACACGCTTAACGACCTGCTTGGCATCTCGGTCAAGCTCGGCGACGTGCTGCCGGACGACGGCTCTGTGGCCGGCTTCGATAATGTGAGCGAGGGGTTGGACGTTTCATCCGCACATCTGGTGCGCTATCAAGAGGCCGCCGACCTGGCGCTCGATGCCGCGATTGCCACACGGCCCTTGAAACAACTGGCGTATCGCCGCACTGGCAAGGAAACAGCACAGAGAGGCGGTCTTCGCGAATTTCTGGGCAAATTCACCCGGCTCGACGGTGATCGTCTGAATGTCCACATCCAACTGCCGAACCATCTGTCGATTCAGTCGGATGAAGTTCCCATGACCGGCCGCTATCGGCTGAAAATCGTCGCGCAAGCGATCAACACCGGCGATCGCCCGCTGCCGCTGGAAGTTCGCATTACGAAAACCGTCCATCACCCGGAGGGAAGAACGCTGGCGACGTTGGACCTGCCCTTCGACCGCCCCGGGTTGTTCGAACTTGAAACGGTGTTGGACAAGCAAAATGGCATTCGCATCAACGGCTGGCAATTGCCGGGCGAAAACGCCGTGCGCGAGCGGCTCAAAGGCAAGCCGCTCGACGAGACGTATACGGGACCGGGATTCGCATTCGAACTCTTGGAACTTGAAGGCCCGCTCGGAGGTTTTCCGCCGCCGAGCCATCAGCGATTGTTCGGCGATTTGCCGCTCAAGCCCGCAAGCGTCGTCAAAGCGGAACGTGCCGGCACGCCGCCGCCGAAGATTCCAGAGAACCGAAGCGATGACGACTGGAGGCGCGATCCCCTCATCCCCGTCTCGACCGACCCGCGCGTCGACGGACAGCGATTGCTCCGCGAGTTTCTGCCACGGGCGCTGCGCCGGCCTGTGGACGACGCGACGCTTGCCTACTACCTCGCGTTCTTTCAAGAGCGGCTCGACAAGGGCTACGAATTCCACACCGCGCTGCGCAGCACCTACAAGGCGATCCTTTCATCGCCACGGTTCTTCTACTTCGACGAACGCCCCGGCTCGCTCGATGACCAGGCCATCGCCGCGCGGCTGTCGTATTTCCTCTGGTCCACGCTGCCCGACGACGAACTGACCGCGCTGGCCGCCAAGGGAGAACTGCGCAAGCCCGCGGTGCTGCGTACGCAGGCGGAGCGGATGCTCGGCGACCCGCGCTCGCAACGCTTCGTCGAGGATTTCACCGGCCAGTGGCTTGAACTGCGGAAGATCAACGCGACGACGCCTGATCCGAACCTGTACGGCGAGTTCGACGTGTTTTTGATGTGGTCGATGCCGCAGGAGACGCAGATGTACTTCCGTGAGATGCTGCAGCACGATCGCAGCGTCGCCGAGTTTGTTCATTCGGACTGGACGATGCTCAATTCGCGGTTGGCGCAGCATTACGGCATCGACGGGGTGAAGGGGGGCGAACTGCGGCGTGTCACGCTCCCGCCCGCAAGCCACCGAGGCGGCGTGCTGACTCACGCCAGCATCTTGAAAGTGACCGCCAACGGCACGACGACATCGCCGATCCTGCGCGGCAAATGGGTGCTGGAAAAGATCATCGGCACTCCGCCCGCCCCGCCACCGCCAAATGTGTCGGCGGTCGAGCCCGATATTCGGGGCGCGACCACGATTCGCCAGCAATTGGCGAAACATCAAGCCATCGCCTCGTGCGCATCATGCCACAAGCACATCGACCCGCCCGGCTTCGCGCTCGAATCGTTCGACGTGATTGGTGGCTGGCGCGAATTCTATCGCGCGTCGAATGCCACGAAGGGCGGCCTCGCGCCTTTGTCGAATTATCCCGAGCGAAAGGTCTGGCGGGGACTCGACGTGGAAGTTGGCGGCACCACGCCGCAAGGCCGCGAGTTCAAGAACATCGACGATTACAAGGCGCTGTTACTCGAAGATCAGGAACAACTCACCCGCAATCTCGCGCGGCAACTGCTCGTGTTCGCGACGGGAGCCGACGTGCAGTTCGCCGATCGCGAAGCCGTGCAGTCCATCGCCGCCCGGACTCGCGAGCGGAATTACGGGCTGCGATCCCTCGTTCATGAAGTCATCCAGAGTCCCGCGTTCCTCACCAAGTAAGGATGGAAAGATCGTGATTCCGCTGAATACCCGCTTGCTCTCGCGCCGCACGATGCTTCGCGCCGGAGGTGTCGCTATCGCCCTGCCGCTGCTCGATGCGATGCTCCCCCTTGGCCTCGGAGCCGAAGCGAAAGTGGCGAAGCTGGTCCCGCGCCGCATGGTGCTCATCAGCCGAACGCTAGGCGTTCACTCGCCGTTTCTTTTTCCGGAAAGGGTCGGGCTGGATTACGAGTCCACGCGATACCTGAAGTTGCTCGACGATCATCGCGGCCGATTCACGGTGTTCTCGGGCCTCTCCCATCTCGACTATCCGAATGCCCACCACACCGAAGAAGGTCTGTTTACCGGGGTGTCGGGTGAAGCCATGCACCACGGCTCAACCAATATCCGCAACACGATTTCGCTCGATATCCTGGCCGCCGAACATGTCGGTCGTGAAACGCGGTTTCCCTGCATCGGGCTCGGCGAAGTGTTGTCCTACAATCGCAAAGGCGTGCGGGTGCCGGGCTTGCGAAATGCGGGAACGATGTTTCGCCAACTCTTCGTCGACGGCACGCCCGACGAGGTCGCCCGTGAAGTGCAGCGGCTGCGCGACGGGCAAAGCATTCTGGATGGTGTCCGCCAGCAGGCTCGCGACCTCGCCCGCAACCTGGGCGCTGGCGATCGCCAGCGGCTGGACACGCTGCTGACCTCGATTCGCGAGGCCGAGGCGCGCCTAGCGCAGGACGAGGCGTGGGTGAACAAACCGAAGCCAAAGGTTCCCTATCAGCCGCGAGAATTTCGCGAGGAGGAAATGATTGAACGGTCGCGCCAGTGTCACGACCTGGTTCATCTCGCCCTCCAAACCGACTCCACACGCGTCGTGAACCTGTACGTGTTCTCCAATGGTCCGGTGAAACTCGAAGGCGTGAACATCGGTCACCACGACGCTTCCCACCATGGCCAGGACGCAGCCAGGATCGAGCAGCTCGCGAAGATCGAAGAGGCCGAGTTCCGCGTGTTCAACGAGTTTCTCACGAAGCTGCGCGGCACGAGCGAAGGAAATGACTCGCTGCTCGATCGCACCATGGTCCTTCTCGCCAGCAACCTTGGAAACGCCTCGGCGCACTCGACGCAGAACCTGCCGATCATCGTCGCCGGCGGCGGATTCAAACACGCCGGACACGTAATGTACGACCGCGAGAAGAATCGCCCGCTCTCGAATCTCTACGTCCGAATGCTGCGCCAGATGGGCATCGAGGCCGACAAGTTCGGCACGAGCACGGGCGTGATCAGTGACATCGGATAACGCGTCGGCAAGTCCGCACAGGAACAACGACGGCAAACCATGATGCGACGCCGCTTGAAGGCGGAACCACGAACATACGAAGCGAAAGGACCACTCGATGCCTAGCAGGATTGTGATCGCACTTGCACTCGTTCTGACACTGGCCTCCAGTCCGGCTTCCTGGGGCACGGAGACCGAACATCTGGGCATGCAGTTTTTGCCCGCGCCGGGGAAGGTTGCTGTCGACGGCAAGTTCGACGACTGGGACCTGACCGGCGGCATCCTTGCTTGCAGCGATGTCGAGAACCTGCGCGATCACTACGGTGTATGGTTCCACACGATGTATGACGCCGAGAACGTGTACGTGCTGGCGCGGTGGATCGATCCGACGCCGCTCAACCATCCGGGCGCGAAAGGGGACTTCGGTTTCCAGGGCGACTGCCTGCAGTTCCGCACCGTCACGACCGATGCGGCGGGTAAGGAACGCACGGCTCACTGGACCTGCTGGAGGAACCGCGACGGCGCCGATGTCATCGATCTTGCCTTCGGACGCGATTTCAAGGGTGGCGGCATCCCGGACGCCAAGACGGAGGGCGCTCAACAGGCGTTCGCGGTGAATAGCGACGGCAAGGGCTACGTGCAGGAAATCGCCATGCCCTGGAAGCTGATTACCGCCGACAAGCAGCCCCTCAAGGCCGGAGCCCGGATGGTCGTTACCGTCGAGCCGAACTTCACAGCCGGGTTGAACGGCCGCATCACCATCAAAGACATCTTCAAACCGGGCGTGCAGATCGATCGAGTCTTCACGTTCCAGGGACCGTATTGTTGGGGATTTGCCACGCTGGAGAAGGCGGGCCAGTTGAAGCCGCGGCCCATCCGTTTGTCCGACGGCCGCGAGTTCGCCGTGTCGATGGCGGCTGGCCTGCCGGTCGTGAACTGGTCGGGGTTGATCCAGAGCAAGGAAATTCCCGGGTTCAAGTCGATCCGCTTCAGCATGCCGTTCGACGGCTACGTGTCGCTGAACCTGTTCGCTCCCGACGGTACGGTTGCCCGCCAGTTCCTGACATGCGCTTTCTTCGCGAAGGGAGAGCATGAAGTGAAGTGGGACGGGTTGACCACGCCTTACTGGCGAACGCCCGGCCAGCCGGTCGCGCCGGGCGATTACACCTGGAGGGCGATCGCCCACAAAGGGATCGGCTTGCGGCTGCGCGGTTGGGCGAGCAACGCTGGCCGCGCGCCGTGGGACAGCACGCTCACGACGAACTGGGGCGGCGATCACGGCGTGCCGCATTCCTGCACGACCGACGGCGAAAAGGTTTATCTGGGCTGGACAGGGGCCGAGGCGGGCAGCGCCCTCCTGGCCTGCGATCTTCAGGGCAACGTCCAGTGGAAACACACCCACGGCGGCATCGGTGGCGCCGAGGTGGTGGCGGTGGACAATGGAATCGTCTACGTCAACAAGTGGGGCAGCTTGATCTATCGCCTTGACGCGAAGATCGGCAGCTATAAAGACTGGCAAGGTAAGGGCTCGGCCGATTTGCCGATCGGCCCCCTGTTCGCAACAACCGCCAAGGAGAAAGGCGTAAAGGCGCCCGAGCGCATCGAAGGCATGGATGCACGCCACGGGAAGGTCTACGTCAGCGTTTTGATGGGCGCCGGCTGCGTGGTGGTCCTGGACGGCGCCACGGGCGCGATCCAGAAGTGGATCGACGTCGAGAAGCCCGGTTTCCTGCGGGCCGTGAGCAGCGAACTGGTGTACGTCGTGCAGGACCGGCGGAACATCGTCGCGGTCAATCCGCAGACGGGCGCCGTCAAACCGGTGCTCACCGGGCTGGACGGAGCGGCCGGCGTGACAACCGACGAGCAGGGTCGGCTGTACGTGAGCGTGCAAGGGACCACGCAGCAGATTCGCGTTTTCACGGCGGACGGCAAACCCGTCGGCGAGATCGGCCGCAAGGGTGGTCGTCCGGCGATCGGCCCGTGGGTCCAGGACGGCGTGCTCAATCCGGTCGGCATGATTGTGGACAAGGCCGGCAAGCTCTGGGTCGCCGAGGCGAATCAGACGCCACAACGTTTCAGTGTGTGGAAGGCTTGGCCGACGGAAGGCCAGCCGACCGATGCGTCCAGAGCGGGCGCCTTCCTCAAGGATTTCCTCGGCCCGACGCACTACGGCGCCAGCGGCGGCGCGATCAACCCGCGCGACCCGGACATCATGGTTGGTGAAGGCTGCGAGTGGCGGATCGATCCCAAGACGGGGCGCGACGTCTGCTTGGGGACGTTCGCCAATGACTTTGCGGGCAACGCGTTCTACGCCGAGGGCAACAATGGCAAACTCTACCTGCTGACGATCAACAGCACGCTTTCCCAAAAGCCACCCCGCCTGGAGATTCGCGAGCGGCTGGGCGACGCGAAGTTCGCCCTGCGCGGCACAATCGATGTCAATGACAAGGAGAAGAATACGGTCTTCTGGGCCGACGCGAACGGCGACGAAAAACCGCAGCCCGACGAATTGGCCACGTACCCGGACCGGCTCACGTTGACCGGCTACCTGGGCTGGTCGCTCAACGTGAACGCCGACCTGACGCTCTACGCCAGCGGCCGGCAGTTCAAGGTCGCGGAGTTCACGAAATGCGGCGCACCCCGGTATGACGTTGCCGGTGCCCGCAAGATCGCCACGCTGGACGGTGGCATGCTTCCCACGCCTGACAACCGAAAACTGATGGTCGTCGGCGATCAGCATTTCGAATGTTTCGACACGGCCGACGGACGACTGCTCTGGAAGTATCCCAACACGTTCGCCGGAGTGCATGGCTCGCACAAGGCCCCGCCGCCGGAAGTCGGCCTGATCCGCGGCGCGTTCGGGCTAGTGGGCAACGCGCTCTTGCCCAAGCCGGTCGGCGGCATCTGGGCCATCAACGGCAACATCGGCGAGTGGCACGTGCTGACCGAGGACGGCTTCTACCTCACGCGACTGTTTCAGGGGGACGGCTTCAAAATCCAGTGGCCCGACCAAGCGGTTCCGGGCGCGATCCTTGACAACGTGCCGCCGGGGCTTGGCGGCGAGGATTTCGGCGGATCCCTGCGGCAGGGCGCCGATGGCAAGGTCTACATCCAGGCGGGCAAGACGGCCTTGTGGAATGTGGAAATGACAGGGCTGGACGCCGTGGTGGAGATTCCCGGCGGGCGGCTGGGCGTCGGAGCGGACGACGTGAAGTTGGCCCAGACATTCCGCGAGAAACAGTTGCAGGCCGCGGAAGGGAACAAGAAGTACGCAGTCAAGAAGGCCACGGTCGCGTTGAGCGGCAACTTCGACGCGGACTTCAGGGACTTCCAGGACACCGAAAAGCCAACGTTCGAGAAGCAACCCGGTTCGCGGGTGCGAGTCGCGATGGCCCGCGACGCCGCCAACCTCTACGTCGGCTGGGAAGTGCAGGATGACACGCCGTGGGTGAACGGCGCGGACGCTCCCGAGTTCCTCTACGCCCGCGGCGACACGGTCGATCTGCAGCTCGGCACCGTTCCGTCTGCGGATCCCAAACGGACCGAGCCGGCACAGGGGGACTTGCGTTTGTCGATCGGCAATTTCCAAGGCAAACCGACCGCCGTCGTCTACCGCAAAGTCGCCGACGTGAAACAGCCAAAGACATTCAGCTCGGGCGTGGTGAAGGAATACGTGATGGACAGCGTCGTGGTGCTGGAGACGGCGAAGATTGAAGTCAAGGTAGACACGGTGCGCAAGCACTATGTGGTCGAAGCGGCGATCCCGCTGTCGTCGCTGGGATTGAAGCTCGCGGACGGCCAGACGCTGCGCGGCGACTTCGGCGCCACGCACGGCGACAAGTCCGGCAGAGACACGATGCTGCGAAGCCACTGGAACAACCAGTCCACCGGCATCGTCAACGACGAAGTCTTCGAACTGAAAATCGAACCGGCGAATTGGGGCGAAATCAGCTTCCAGCCGTAGGCGATCCAAAATCCGAATATCGATATTCAAATCCGAAATCCGAAATCCGAATATCGAAATCCGATATTCAATTCCGAATTCCGAACTCCGAACTCCGAACTCCGAACTCCGAACTCCGAAATCTGAATATCGAAATCCGAAACACTAAAACACAGGAATCCTGATGGCGTTCTCGACAAGTAAAAGCCTGCTGACAAAAATAAGCGTCGGCGATGAGATAGG
>CAIXSC010000091.1 GCA_903921945.1 uncultured Planctomycetaceae bacterium | reverse complement strand
GGGAGCAATGGGTTGTGCGGCACTTGCCCTGGGCTTGCGCAGTTGCTACAAGGGCCGTATACGTTCACGTTTCCGAAATCCAAAATCGAAACCGTTAGTTACCGGAGTGTTCCGTTCATGGGTGGCATTCACGAACGCCAGAAGGAAATCCGTCGTCGTCGTCATCGCCGGAAGAAGTACCCGATGATCGCGAAGCGGGCTGCCAAAGCGAACGCCTCGGAAAAGGCGGTGCTCGCCGCGAAAATCCGCAAAATGACGACCGGTGCCGAAGTCGTCATCGCCGCGATGGGCTTGGAAGAACGATAACCGCACCGTTGCCTCCAGCGGAGAAACTCCCGCGATGCGCCGCCATCTTGTCCGATGTTGCCTACGGTGGTTTGCAACCCGCGCAGGCGGGCAATGGCGAGCGCCGCTCGCCGCGGTTCTCGCCGCGACGGCGGTGGCGACTGGCGTCGCACAGCCCACGACCACCTCTGTCACGGCGCTCGCCGCGGCTCCGCAAGCCGCGGCGGCGACCGCTGCCGCCGAGAATGCGGTCGTCGATTTTCAGCCGGGCGAGCGAGTCGTGTTGCTGGGCGGGGCGTTCATCGAACGCCTCCAAGTCCACGGACATCTCGAAAGCCGGCTCGTAGCGACGCTCGGCGAACGCCAGTTGGTGTTTCGCAATCTGGGTTGGAGCGGCGATAACGTGTGGGGCGAGGCGCGGGCCGTCTTCGGTGGTCCGCCCGATGGCTTTCGGCGGCTGGTCAATGACACGGTGGCCGCCAAACCGACCATGATCCTGCTGCAATACGGCGCCGCCGAGGCACACGCCGGTCCCCAGGGGCTGGCTGAATTCCAAACGCAGCTCGGCCGATTGCTCGATGCGCTCGCGGTGACCAAGGCGCGGTTGGTAATTGTGTCGCCCACTCGACGCGAGCGGCCGTCCGCGACGTTCCCCGATCCGGCCACCTACAACGGCAACTTGAAGCGGTACTGTGAAACGCTGGCCAACGTGGCGCGGGACCGGGGATTGGCCTACGTCGACCTGCAAGATTTATTCGAAGGCGCGAGTGAGAAGCCTTCCCAGTCCGCTGGCACCCAGTCCGCTGGCACCCAGTCCGCTGGCTCGCGACCGTTTACGTTCACCGACAATGGTTTGCATCCGCACGAAGTCGGTTACGCGGTGGCTTCCGAACGGATCGCCGCGCGGCTCGGGGCGGCCTACCGTCCGTGGTCGGTGGAGATCGACGGCACGACGGCGAAATCTTCCGCCGGTGTCGCGATCAAGGACGTGCAACGCAGTGGCGATTCGCTCGTGTTCCGCGGCACCGCCGCCGCGCTACCTTCGCCTCCCGTCTATCACAACCGTCAGCCGGCGACGTTCGGTGCGGTTGCCGCGCCCGGCAAGCGGTACCCTCTGGCGGAACAGTTCTCAACACTGCGGGTCGCGGGCTTGGCGGCAGGCGACTACGAACTGCGTGTGGATGGCCAACCCGCCGCGACCGCGACGGCCGCCCAATTCGCCGCTGGTGTTCGTTTCGAGAATCCGGTGGATATGAAACAAGCCGAAGCGTTACGGCAGGCGATCTGCGAAAAGAACACGCTGTACTTCCATCGGTATCGGCCTCAAAACGAGACCTACCTGTTCCTGTTCCGCAAACACGAACAGGGCAACAACGCGGTCGAGATTCCGCAATTCGACCCGCTGGTCGCCGAAAAGGAAGCGGCGATTCAAACCTTGCGAATGCCGGTGGAACGCCGCTTCGAGATTGTCAAGCGATAATCGCTTTCGTTCAGCCCATCGCCGCCCGGTTAGCTCTCAAACTCGGTGCGGAACAGGAAGTCGACGGCGGCCAGCGTTTCGGCGTCCACGTCAAGCTCGTCGTTGCCGACGCCGCCGAACAAGTAAACCGCGCGGGCGTCGCTTTCCATCAGTTGCAACGCATCGTCGCCCGCGCCGAGGAATACGTAGAGGAACTGGCCGAAATCGGACTGGGCGATTAGCAGTTCGTCGTTGCCCTCGCCCGCGTCGATGGTCGCGTTGAACCCGACGACCAGCATCAGTCCTTCGAACTGATCGTTGCCCTGGCCAAGCGTTAGCACCATCGATTGGCCGATGGTGGCTTGCATAGAGACAACGTCGTCACCGGTTCCTGTATCAACGGATAAACTGCCGCGTATCATCGTCGGTCCCGTGACCTGTCCCGCCAAGGTCACTAAGTCCCGTCCAGCGCCGGTCCAAATCGAGACGCTCCGCTGAGCCGTGAACGCGCCGAGAAACTGTTCGTTTCCCAAACCGCCGGTCATCGACAGCGATCCAACCCGAAGCCGTTCGTCTTCCGTGACACCCGATCCCAGCGTCAATGAGTTGACTTCGCCATTGCCGAGCACCACGCCCACGTGTCCGGAAATCGTCGAAAAGTCCAGGCTCACAAAATCGTTGTTCGCTCCGCCAACGACCGACAGACCGCCCGCGACCGAGGAACTCGTCAGGCCGAAGTCGTTCTGGCCGCTCCCCAACGACGCCGACACGGAACCGCGAACCTGCGTGTTCGCGATGAAAACCCCGTCCGCTTGCCCATCGCCGACAACCGATAGACTTCCGCCCACCGTGCCACGGCCACCGGTCAACGACTGGCCATCCATGCCGAACGCATTGGCACCCATTTCTGAAGCCGTGCCAAGCGATACCACCACCGACCCGCCAATGTTGCCAATCACAGCCACAACGTCGTCGCCGGCTCCGCCCACCACAGTCAACGACCCGGACAACGAGAAATCGTCGACGGTCGTGGCGGCGTCAATCAGCAACTGCAATGTCGCCGCGTCCACGCCCAGTTGGTCTTCCAAATCAAGGAATAACTGGTCGGCGAGATCGAACAGGGCCACGGCGCTGTTGCCGAGTCCCAGGCCGTCGTTGCCGCCTTGGAGATTCGCGGACAGATGCGCAACGGGCCGAGGCGTCACGAACACGCCGGGACCGCCGTTCACCGTCGTACCGATACCCGCAACCGCGTAGCGGCCCGCGCCCAGCGATACGACGGCAACGTTGTTATCCAAGTTGTCGCCCGTAAGAAACAGCTTTGACCCAATCACGGACGCTTGAATGTTGCCCGCCAACATGGCGCGTCGTTCCAGCGACTCCAAACGAAGTTTCCGCCGATCCCGAAGATGCTGTCGATTCCGAAGGCGTTGAGGGCTCGGGGCCCGATCCGAGCGTAGTAGATGCGACATGCAACATCACTCCAGATGAAGGTGAGAAACGGATTGCCCGGAGCATACTTCGCTTGCTAGGCCTCGTCCAACATACCCGCCTGGAAATGGGACGATCACACAACCGAGGGGAGTGACCCGAGTCGCCACGACCACTGGAAGTTCAGCGCAAGAAAAATTTCTAAAATTTTTCAAGGCATCTAGATGTCAATCAAATAACGACTTACGAACATTCGGATCGGCCCGATCGCGACCTGGGATTTGCCCCGCTGCAAGCGCTCAGTCACACTACTTATCCTGTCTGCAGCGGATGGATCGGCTGCGTGGATAGCCAGGGACGTGCCGTTCACGCGAATGCCACCGGCCACAACGAACGATGGAATCGCGCGGCTTGCGACGGATGCGCCGCTCGCGCGACACGCGATGAGGTGGTCTATGTTGACTCCCACATTTACTGCCAAACGTCCCCCGGTCTCCCACGCCGCGTCCACCCCAGGGCGCCCAGACGGCGCACGCACACGGGTCGTCGGTTCACGGGTCGCCATGATCGCGGTCGGCGGGATGGTGGCTGTCGCGATAGTCGGCGCTGCGGGGAGCATGCGGACCGCGTCCGCGCAAACCGCCATGCCGCAGCCTTCCATGCCGCAGCCTTCCGCGCCGCAACTCGGGCAGTCGGCTGAATGCCGGCAGTATCGGATCGTGCAAAAGACGGTCTACGACGAGCGTCCGGTGACGGTCTATCGACTGGAAAATGAGACCACGTTTGTCGAACGGACTGTCACGGTCAACAAGCCGGTTTGGCAGGAAGAATTGCGGGAGCGTCGATACAAGGTCGCTCGGCCGGTGATTGAAACAGACGAGCGTGAAGAGCGGCATGTGACGCGGCGGCCCGTTTGGGAAACCGAGTATCGCGAGGAAGCGTATGATCGCGTGACGTACGTTGAAGAGACCCAAACGCGGCAGGAACGCTACATGGTGCAGCGGCCTGTGTGGGAAGAACGGATTCACGAGCAGCAGCAAGTGGTGCGTCGCGCGGTGACCGACACCGTGATGCAGGAGCAGCAAGTCACTGCCTACGAACAGCAGACCACGCTGGCAACCCAGTACGTCGATCAGGGCGGCTACGTGAACAGCTACACCTTCCAACCGGGAGCCGTTCAAACTCGGCTGCGATGGCTCTCGGGCGCCTACTATCCCGAGCCAACGACAGGGCTGCCCGTGTGGCGCCGCGGCGGTTTGCACTGGGTTCCCACGCAGTCGCCGGGGACCTACCAAGTCCAGCAGCAATACGTTCCCAACGTGGTCGCGCAGCAGGTGCCGGTCACGCAGTACGTCGCGCGTCCAATCACGCAACAAGTGCCCGTCCAAGTGATGCGCTACCAAGACGAAGTGGTCACGCAGCGGATTCCGCAAAAAGTGCTTCGCATGGAGAACCATGAGGAAGTCCGCGAGGTGCCGTTCACCGTCCGCCGCCCAGTCACCGAACGCATCGTCAACAAGATTCCCGTGCAAGTTTGCAAGTGGATCGAGACGGAGGAAGTGCGTAAGGTGCCTGTGCGAACCGAACGTATCGAGTACGAAGAGCGGGTCGAACCGTACCGCGTGAAGGTGCTCAAGTACGAAACCGAAAACCAAGTCCTCCGCGAACCGCGCACGACGCAAAAATGGGTCGCTTACGAGAGCACTCAGCGACTGCCGCGCTCGGTTTACTACCGCGTGCCGATCGACGCCAACGGCAACGATTTGGTCCCGGCCCTTCCGCCACCGCCTACGGTGACGAAGAAGGTGGCGCCGTCCGCTGCCCAGCCATCCACGAAGCCCGCTGTAGGCGCTCCTCCCGCCATTGCCGCAGAGCGGGCGGTCGCGCCTGCCGCCGCCGAGGAGCCCATCGACAATTCAGTCAACGAACCCGCTGCCGGAGACTCGCCCGCCGGCGCCATCGCCAACCAACGACCATCGCTCGGTTCGACAGCCCCCGCACCGTCCAACAACGCAAGCGCCGCCCCACGCGTCCTCGAGCCTCCGGCCGCTGCCCCGCCTGCCAGCTCCCCGCCAGCTAGTTCCGCGCCTGTTGGGGAAAAGCCTGCCGCGTCCGGTTCGGGGCCGTTGGATTTCGTTCCGAAGGCGACAGGCCGGTTGAATGCGGGGCCGGCGGAAGTCTATCGCGGCGGAATGCGGATCCCGATGCGGCCCCGCAACCTGTGACCCCGCAACCTGTGACCTGCGAAGAAGCGTTGCGACGACTCACTGTTCGGAATCGTTCATGACGAACGCGCCGTCGGGGGATTCCTCCAGCGAACCCGATCTGGACCGATCTGCGGACGCAGCCGCTCCGTCCGCACCGTTGTCGGACGCGCCAGCCAACTCGTCGCTCCCGTCCTCGTCGCTCCCGTCGCCTACGCCATCGTCGTCATCGGTGGACGTTGAAGCGGCAAACGGTGAAGCGGCAGACGGTGAAGCGGCAGACGGTGAAGCGGCAGACGGTGAAGCGTCAGACGGTGAAGCGGCGGCGTTGGTGTTGAGCGGCCGGCATCTTTGGTTCACCGGGCGACTCGGCGGCGTCACGCGTCGCGAGGCGTTCGCGATTGTGCGCCGACACGGTGGTGTCGCTCATGACGCTTACGATCCCCGGTTGGTCAACATGGTGGTGATCGGAGCCGACGAGTTGCCACTGGGCGAGCATGACGAACTGCTACCGGCCGAAGCGCGGCGCGCGGCGTCCGAAGGCCGGCTGGAGGTGGTTCCGGAGACGGCACTCTGGCAGCGTTTGGGATTGGTGGAGGCCGAGTCACAAATTCGTCGGCTGTACACGCCCGCGATGCTCGCCGATCTCTTGCGGGTCTCCGTGGCGACCATCCGCCGGTGGCATCGCCGCGGCTTGATTGTGCCCGTCCGCGAGGTGCATCGGCTGCCCTACTTCGACTTCCAGGAGGTTGCCACAGCTCGGCGGCTGGCCGAACTGGTCGCGGCGGGCGCTTCGCCCGCTTCCATCGAACGGAAGCTCGCCGAACTGGCTCGATACGTTCCCGGCGTGCAGCGGCCCCTCGCACAATTGTCGGTGATCGTGGAAGGGCGTCATCTATTGCTGCGGCAGGGCGAAGGGCTCATCGAACCCAACGGCCAGCGGCGTATCGATTTCGATGCCTTGGAAGCGGACGAGCGTGAACCGGCGGCCGTGCGGCTGGAATGGCTCGCCGCGCCGCTCGCCCGCAGTGCGTCCCGAGCCTCCGACGCCGACCCGCCGGAAGACCGTTGTCCCTCCGGCTCCGACCTGCTGCAAATGGCCGCCGAGGCGGACGATGAAGAGCGTTGGGAAGAGGCGGTCGACCTGTATCGGGCGGCGTTGGCGAGCGATGGACCGCGAGCCGAAGTCTGCTTCCAACTCGCGGAACTGCTCTATCGACTCGGCGATCTGGCAGGTGCTCGCGAACGCTACTACATGGCGATTGAACTGGACGAGGACTACGTCGAGGCGCGAGCGAACCTTGGCTGTCTGCTCGCCGAATTGGGCCAGCTGCCGCTGGCCATCGCCGCTTTCGAAGGCGCTCTGCGATTCCATGACGACTATCCCGACGCGCATTACCACATGGCCTGCACGCTCGATGAACTATCGCGGCGGGTGGACGCCGAGCCGCACTGGCGGCGTTTTCTCGAGCTTTCTCCCGACAGCCCCTGGTCGGATGAAGCCCGACATCGCCTGGGCTTGGCTCCCCGTGTCTCCACCCTGAACGATGACATCCGCGACGATGACATCCGCGACGACGACATCCGCGACGACGACATCCGCGACGACGACATCCGCGACGACGACATCCGCGACGACGACATCCGCGACGACGATATCCGCGACGACGATGGCAGCCGGTTCCCCGACGAAACGTAACTCGCACAGCGCGGGTTGTTTGGTGAACTTCAGGCCGAAAAACCGGCGGTCTGGCGACTTCCCTTGCACCCAATCCCGCGCGAATCGCGCGATTCGTGGTTCCTCGTTTCTTCGGAGCACGAAGATTTTCGGCGGATATCCAGACCCGTGACCGGCGGCCACCTTTAGGATTCGTCAGACGTCGCTATGTCCCCCGTTTTCACCCCAATGGCCGACCGATCAAGCCGCGTTCCTTGGAGATCAGGCCTGAGACCTGTTCTACAAGAACTCTTGGATCGGGCCCTTTTGGTCGGGGAGGACGCGGGCGAGGCCGAGGTCCAGGTCGCCATAATGCGGGAGCGGATTGCCGTAGGCGTTCAGTAGCGTTGTGTACCAGTTGCCCAGTGTCTTGTGGCCCGGTTCGCCCCAGTGCGGCAAACGGATGTAGCGGCCCGCGATGTTCAACTTGGTGTTGCGGCCCGCGAACACCAGGAAAGGCCACTCGACGCCCGTGCTGTGATGCGTCTCGCCGTTGTCGGGGAAGTAGCACAACACGGTGTTGTCGAACATGTTGCCGTCGGCTTCCGGCACCCCTTTCAACCGGGTGATGATCGTGTCGATCAGCGTCATGTGCTGGGTGCGGATCGCCGCTCGCACGTCATCGGCCTTCAACGCACCAACACTCTTGCCATGCCCCACGTCGTGCAGGTTGACAACCTCCCGCTCGATCCCCTTCACGCCCGTATACGGAGTTCCCAGTTCGTCCACCGTGAACGCCACCACGTTTGTCATCCCCGAAATCAACGTCGCGAGCAAGATTTCGGTCAGGCCGCGTTGCCGGTCGGTCGTGGCCAAGTCCTCCGCCAAATACTTCGCATCCAACTGCGGCAGGTGGCGGCGAATCACATCGGACATCTCGTCCAGCTTTCGATTGCGGGCGCGAATCGCGTCGATCGATTCGACGTAGTTCCCCACCTTCGCCCGTTCCGCGCCGGTGAGCGGCCCCGCGAGTCGCGCTTGGCTGCCCGCGGTGAACTCAAGCACGCGGCGTTCGAGTTCGTACTGGACGCGGTCGCTTTCGTTGCTCGACACCGACTTGAACAGTTCCCGGAGCGCGACGCGGGGCGAGCCGAACGCGTAGTTGGGTTGCTGCGCGCCACGCGCCGAAAACCCCTTTTCAATACCGTTGATGTTGCCGCGGGCATTGCCGCCGCCGTTCGGAAAACAAGCCAGCTCGATGTGCTCCAGCGGCGATGGGAACATCCGCGCCAGCTCGAAATCGACCGTCGCCCATTTAATCGAACTGAGCGCCTCGTTCGCCTTGTAAACCCCAAGCGACGATTGCCATGTGTGATGCCCCGTCGTACACATCTTGCCCGACAAGCCTTGCAAGATGGTCATCGCCGACCGGTGCGCGGCGACCGGCGCCATCCACTCCGGCAACTCGTGCCGCGTCAAATCGACCGAGAACGCTTGCTTCTGCCTTTCCTTTTCGGCCGCCTGCCGGTCGAGCGTCGGCGGAACCAGCACGTGCGGAAAGAGCCCGTTTCCCTTGTGCATGAAGATGAACCGACGCGGAGCGGCTCCCGGCATCGGAGCACCCATCGCCGATTGCAGCCAAGGAGCCAACAGCAGACCGCCAGCCGCAGCCGAGCTGGAACGGAGGAATGAGCGTCGAGGAAGCATGCGCAGATCCTTATGTGTCAGGCAGACCAACAGACCGATGGGATGACAGGCAAACCGGGTGGCCGATGCACCATGATCCCACAGGAACTGAAACGAAGACAAAAGAAGTCAAAAGAAGACAGGAAAGCCAAAAAACAAGACAAAAACTGAAACTGAGACAGGGACTGAGACTGAGACAGGGACTGAGACAGGGACTGAGACTGAGACAGGGATACGTACAGAGACAGGGGCAGGAACCAGAGCCAGGGACACGGACGGGAACAAGAACAGAGTACACAACCGGAACACCGTCCACAAAAAATGACGCCATGAAAAACAACGAGCCTCGACGCGTCGCTACTTGCGATAGAGGAATGAATCGGACGTCAAGAGCGAAACCACGACCGCCTGGAAACTGCCTCCGCTGCGAACGTAGGCGTGATCCGCGTCGATCAGTGTCTTCGAGTCGCTCGGCAGCTCGTTGCGCCCCAGATAGAACCGGAACGCGTGGCGGATGATCGACTGGCGCACGCGGGTCGACTTCGCCAACCGATCGATCAGGTCGAACGCGTCGCGCACTTCGCCATCCAGCGCGGGGTCGCCAGTGCCGTCCAGCGAGCCGGTCGATACCAGTGGAGCCGTCTTATACGTGTCAGCACCGTCCTTTCCTTTGGCTTTGGCGAGGAGATTGGCGGGGTGTTCGAGCTTCTCTTCGGTGCGGAAGCGGCCGAAATCGTCGTACATCTCGAAGGCCAACCCGAGCGGATTCATGTGCTGGTGGCACTTCCAGCATTCCTGTTTTCGAGTCGCGAGCGCCAACCGTTCGCGGAGCGACTTGTCGGGATGTTCCGGCAATTGCGCGTCGACAGTGATCGGCAGGTCGGGCACGGCGCCGGCCAGCAGTTTTTCACGAATCCATTTGCCGCGGCGAATCGGGTCGGTCGCCGCGTTCTGGGAATGGGCGATAAGCCACGCGGGATGGGTGAGGATGCCCTTTCGCTGCGGAACCGTGAACGGTTGCACGGGGTGGTAATCGAAGACTCCATCCCGATCGTACTCGCCTTCCCGCGGAGTGCGTGGCAGGTTGTAGAACGGCGAGTGCCAGAAGCGATTGCCGTGTGCCCACGGGAACGTGGTGAATGGCCGCCCGCCGCGGCCGAACGTCGCCTCGAACAAAGTCATGATCCGCGCCAGATCGGTTTCGTGAACGCTGCGCACCTTGCCCTTGAGCCCTTTGATGCCCGGCGCTACGTGGCGTGCGAGCAGCTCGGCGTGATCCTTCGCGACCTGCTCGGGATTGCCGCGCCAATCGGTGTCTTTCAGCGTTTCGTAAACTTTACGCCATCCTTCGATCCGCTGTTCCCCCTTTTCGTTGTCTAAATTGTGATAGACAAAGAATTGGTCGGTGGTGAGCAAGTTCGCGAAGACATCGCGGTCTTGTTCCACAATGCGGGCCACGACGCGATCCGCTTCGACGATTAGGAAGCCGGGCGTGCCGTAGGTCCCGCGATCCGGGACTCGATAGAGCCCGTCCCCGCGTTCCACATCTTTGAACACGCGCACCGCCATCGGGTAACCGAAAAACTCGCGAAAGAACCGCACCATTTTCGGCAGGGGCGTCGCCAGAAAGGCCTCGTTGTGTTCGACGCGAAACACGGGGTCGACGGGGCCCTTGAGGTGCGTGCCGTGGGCCAACAGCCGCCGGACTTCGCGTTCGTAATCGGCCTTGGTCGCCAACCGCCCATCCTGGGCCGCTTCCACGAGCGCGGCGTCCGGACCTTGGTCGCCCAGCGCGTATGCGATGGCGTAACTGGCTTCCCGCGGCGAGAGCCGACGGCGCCCATGTTCATCCGGCTCTCCCGAGCCGAACTCGAGCCGATAGACAAATTCGGATTCCAGGATGACCGCCACGAGCATCTTCCGCAGCCCTTCGACGTTCCCGCCCAGTTCGGTCGCCGACCTGGTCAACGCGAGGTAGCTCTGCAATTCCAGGTCCGTGGGCGGGCGTTGCAGCACATGGGCGAACTGCAACCGGATGGCGGCCGACAACTCCTCGTCGGTCGGTGGCGAATCCTTTCGCACCAGCGTCTCGAACGCGTCGAACGCCCAGCTTTTCGAGCCGATGGCGCCGCGTTGCGGGAACCAACGGTCGGCGCGGTTCTCGAAGACCTTGTCGATCGGCTCGCCCAGCTTCACGCGAATCGCGCCAATCACCTTGTCAGCCATCCACGCCGCGTTGGTCTGCATCACTAGAAAGTGGCCGCCGTCGACCGCCGTCAGGTCGTAGTCGCGGACCCCAGATCGCTCGGGCAGCGTGAACGGATTGGTGACACCGTACAGTCCACCCGCGCGATAATTCTGCTTTTCGCGATCTTCCAGCCGAAGGGCGTCGAACACGCGTTCCCAG
>CAIXSC010000090.1 GCA_903921945.1 uncultured Planctomycetaceae bacterium | reverse complement strand
TCGGCTGCGGCACGGGCGCCGACGCGGAGAGCCATTCATCTTGCGAGCCAAACGACATCGAACGCAGCCGCTTGCTGCCGTCCTGCCAGCCGTTGATTTCGTCGCCGCTGTAGCCCAGATTCCTGAACACCAGCTCGTGGGACGGATAGCGGGCGTGGATCAGCGGTTCCAACCAGCCGCCGTGCTGCATTCGCTCGGCCAGCGTGTTGCCCACGATGCAGATGTGTTCGCCCTTGCCCAATTCGAAGGTTTGCGCCTGGGCCGACGCGGCGCCGAATGCGCCAAGGAGAATTAAGCAAACTAACGCCAACGATCGTCTCATGCGGCGATTCCTTCGGAACGGGGGGAAACTGACCGGAAGACGCGGATTGTAGCTAGAAAACGCCCCTTTGCCATCACGGTAAGTGTCGAAGCGAACCTGACACGCGTCGCCAAGCCTGGCGAACCGGTCCGCGGGGCGATGGGCAGCTTGGCGTGTTGGGGGTAGGCAATTTGGCTTCGGGGCGGATTGGCGTTGCGGCGGAATGGCGATGGGGCGGATTGGCGATGGAGCGGAATGGCGATGGAGCGGAATGCCGATGGGGCAGAATGGCGATGGGGCGGATTGGCGATGGGGCGGATTGGCGATGGAGCGGAATGCCGATGGGGCGGATTGGCGATGGGGCAGATTATCGTTGGAGCTTAGCGGTGTTGGGGCGCGGCGGCGAGTTGGCGAAAAGTGGCAGGAGGGGCTGCCCGCGACCGTCCGATAAACCATTGTTGAGCATCGATGGGAGGTCAGGTATAGTTGTCAAGGTTGGAAACGCCGCCAGCTGACTCGAGGCGACTCGATCGGCCCCCGTGCTGCTCGAACGTGTCCGCGTCTGGAAGGAGACAGCCGTTTTGCACTCGCTGAGGGGAGTGGGAAACGGGAGTCGTTGGGCCTTTAGGTCGTTGGGCCTTAAGGCTCGGACCGAGTTCGCCTCACCCGCCAGTTCACCCACCGATAGATTCGCGAGGTTTGCCATGGAACGCTATCGCAACTGCGAAGGCTGGAATCGTCGTAGCTGTTTGAAGTTGGGTTTAGGGGCGTTTCTCGGAGCCGGTTTTACCGACCTGCTGCGAATGCAAGCCATGGCGGCGCCGACCGCACCGCTCGTTTCGCCGTCTGGCCGTCGCGCGTCGGCCAAGAGCTGCATCCTTATTTGGCTCGATGGCGGCCCGTCGCACTTTGAAACGTTCGATCCCAAGCCGGATGCGCCGGCGGAGATCCGCGGCGAACTCGCCACAATCCAAACCAAAATCCCGGGCGCGTTGTTTTGCGAAACCGTCCCGCAATTGGCGGCCTGCTCGGACAAGTTTTCCGTGATTCGGTCGATCCGCCACGAGCAGGGCAATCACGGCGCCGGCAATCACTACATGATGACGGGCCGTCCGCCGCGAATTCCGGTCGGCTGCGGGGCGTTTGTGAGTTTTCATCCGAGCTTGGGGTCGGTGGCCGCTCACGAGCTTCCTCGCGACAACAACCTTCCCGGTTATTTTTCGATTCCCAGCATGACCCGTTCGGGAGGACCGAACTTTTTGGGCGGCAAATACGCGCCGTTCGTCGTGGAGGACAATCCGAACAACGCGAACTTCCGAGTGCGCGACTTGTCGCCGCCGTTGGGCCTGGAATCGATGCGGTTCATGCAGCGGGCCGATCTGCGAAAGACCGTGGACCGCTTGAAACGTTATCAAGAGAGTGCCGCGGCCGATCCGGTCACGGCGGTGGACAGCTACTATCACCAGGGCTTCAGTTTGGTGACATCGCCCGAGGCCCAAAAGGGATTTGATCTCTCGGCTGAATCCGACAAGGTTCGCGATGCTTATGGTCGCAACCCGTTTGGCCAGCGAACGCTGCTCGCCCGTCGCTTGGTCGAGGCGGGAGTGCCGTTCATCACGCTGAACGATGGAGGCTGGGATCATCATTCGGGCGTGTTCACGAATCTGCCGAAGCAGATGGACGTGATTGATCGAGCGGTCGCGGCGTTGGTGAACGACCTGGATGAACGCGGCATGTTGCAGGACACCTTGGTCGTGATGCTCGGTGAATTCGGCCGCACGCCGAAGATCTCCACGCTGCCGGGCCAGTCGAGCCCTGGGCGGGACCATTGGGCGAATGCGATGTCGGTGTTCATGGCGGGCGGGGGAACGCCCGGTGGCGTGATCGTCGGCGCGACGGACCGCAATGGGTACTCGGCAAGCGACCGCGTGCTCTCGCCGGAGAACTTCGTGTCGACCATTTACCGCAAGCTGGGCATCGACCCGGGCAAGATCTTCCACACACCCGAAGGTCGACCGAGTTTGCTCGTCACCGATACGAACCCGATCTCCGAGGTCATGGGCTAGCGAGCGATCCGAGCCCGGAACGCACATGAGGACGCCAGCGAGCACGCTGGCGTCTTTTTTTTTCGAGCGCCAGGAAGTTCGAGCGCCAGGAATTTCGCCTGGAAAAACCATCGTCAACGTTGCTTGACAAAACAAACGCGAGCGGCACAATACGGCCCCATCACCAACCGGACCTGCAGGCGGCGATACCTTAAACTTCTCTCACACGACTTTGCCACGTTTCGCCGCCGACGATTGGGAACCCTAGGGATTACGCAAGACGGCCAAGGATTGAGTGCTCAATCTAGAGTGCTTGTCCGCAAGACGTACAAGGAACTAGCTGGGGGGCGGCGACCGCACGGATCGACAGCCGGCGACTTTTGGTCGCGAAACGGAGGTCTCCCCCACCGTTTTGATTTGGCCTATTTCGTAACGCGGACATGGCGAAAAGGATTTTCTCCGCTCCGCGTGCCTTCGCTGGTTGAACCCAGACGCTCGCAAACGGCGAGGCTGGGTTCGGCCAGCGGCGTTTCCTTCTTTCGATGCCGGTTTGCCTATGCCGCAGGCCCTTATCGCGCTCGGTGCCAACGAACCTTGGCTTGTGGAAGCGACGGGCGCATTCAACCCCAGTCCATTGGTGGCGGTCCCGCCCGAGTTCCCACGACTGGCGGCCAACCTGGACCGAGCGATCGCGAGTTTAGCGGCCACTCCGGACGTTCGGGTTCGGGCCTGCAGTCGCTGGTATCGCACGGCGCCGGCTGGCGGTCCCGCCGGTCAACCCGCATTCCTCAATGGAGCCGTTTGGATCGAAACGACGTTGGAGCCGATCGCGTTGTTGGACGCGTTACAGGCGATCGAACGTCAGGGCGGACGCGAGCGGCTGGTTCACTGGGGGCCGCGGACCATCGATCTGGACTTGCTGCTCTATGACGATCTTGTCGTGTCTTGGCCCAGGCTTGAACTGCCCCACCCGAGACTCGGTTACCGTCGCTTCGTGCTGGAACCGGCGGCGGAAATCGCTTCCGCTTGGCGTCATCCGTTGATCGGTTGGACGCTGGGCGAATTGGCGCGGCGGATGGCGGCGCCGCTGAATCTAGTCGCAGTGCTGGGCCAGGATCGCGTTGCCATTTCCGAGTTGATTCATCGGGTGCTTGGCCGAGTGCCCGGGGACCACCTGCGCGATCCGTTGGAAGCCGACCGCGATGTGGCTAACTCGCCGAATGGGCAGCTCACGGCGCCAACCAAGCAAGCGTCTTATGTGGTGCGCGAAACGCGAATGAGCGGTGACGCTGCCTCCGACGCCAGCGACACGGAGCCTTGTCCCTGGTCGCCACGCGAACTCGAGCAGGCCCGGCGACTGGCCGATGCAGCACGCTTGGCGGTTCATGGTTCACGGCCACTGCTCTGCGATTTTTGGCCATCCTCCGCATTCGACCCTGGTTCGATGGGCTCGGACGCTGTGGCGCTGCCCACACCGAAGCTTTGGGTCGGTATCATGGGGCGGCGAGCCTCTAAGCACGCTTCGATCGACGCGTCGGAGCGTGGCTGGTCGGCAGCCGATTCAAACCTGGAGGATGAGCGCTGGAGACGCCGGCTCGCGCGGCCCGGACGCGGTCCCTGGCTGCTGCTTGAGGCAGCCGCGCTCGAGCGAGCCGTGGAAGAACTGGTTGGCGCGATCGAATCGTTTTGCGGTTGCGGATGAAGCGACTGGGCCGTGGAATGCGGAATGCGGAATGCGGAATGCGGAATGCGGAATGCGGAATGCGGAATGCGGAATGCGGAATGCGGA
>CAIXSC010000089.1 GCA_903921945.1 uncultured Planctomycetaceae bacterium | reverse complement strand
GCGTCCAACAACGCGTCGAACAACGCGTCGAACAACGCGTCGAACAACGTGACCAACAACGCTTCGAACAAAACGCCCAACAACGCGTTGAACAAGACGGCTGTCCAGCCGGCGGCCGACTTGGTGGCCGAGTCGGCGTCATCGGCGGTGGCCGGGCCGAACCGGTCTCGCGGTCCTGAGCGGATCATGGCGATTCGTCTGCGGACCATGACTCACGATTCGCTGCCCAAACGTGGTCCGGGCCGGGCGGGCAACGGCAATTTTGTCTTGACTCGTTTCGAAGCGCGCTGGGACGGCCAGCCGTTGAAATTCGTGCGTGTCTGGGCCGACCACGAACAACCGGGCTACGGTGTCGCAGGATTGATCGACGACAACCCGCAATCGGGCTGGGCCATCAACATCGGCCCCAACAGCGCTGCTCGGCTCAACGCCGACCATGAAGCGGTTTTTGTGCTGGCGGAACCGTTGTTGGTCGGCGATCGACCGCTCGAATTCCGACTCCGGCACGAAGTTCACCCGGACTATCTTGTCGGTCGATTCGCATTGGATTACACGACGGTTTCGCCCGCCGCGCCCCCCGCCGACCCGGCGTTGGTCGCGCTTCGCGATGCTCTGCGTAAGCCGGCCGCGAACCGATCGGCCGCCGAAAAACAGACGGTTCAAGCCGCATTCGAGATGTTTGAACCGCGAGCCAAGCCTCCGGAAAAGAAGCCCAATTCCAATCTCGCGCAACTCATGGTCTTGCGGGAACTATCCCAGCCCCGACCGACTTTCCTGCTAACTCGCGGCGACTTCACTCGCCCCGACCGCGTCTTGGGGCCATTGACCCCGAACGTGCCTCGCGCCATCTCCCCAACCCTTCCCGCCGCCGCATCTCGGCTTGATTTGGCGCGGTGGCTGGTCGCCCCGGACAATCCGCTCCCGAGTCGCGTGGCGGCCAATCGAATTTGGATGCGGCTGTTCGGTCGCGGACTGGTGGAAACGGATGAGGACTTTGGAACGCAAGGCGTGCCGCCTTCCCACCCCGAATTGCTCGACTGGCTCGCGCGGGACTTCATCGAGCATGGATGGAGCGTCAAACAACTGCAACGCGCGATTCTGACCAGCGCGACCTACCGCCAATCGTCGCGTCTGCGTCCCGAGTTGATCGCTCAGGATCCACGCAACGTTTGGCTCGCGCGTCAGGAGCGGTTTCGCGTGGAAGGCGAGATCGTGCGCGATCTGGCGCTAGCCGCGTCCGGGTTGCTCGATCGGACGGTCGGCGGTCCCAGTGTTCGGCCACCGCAACCGGAAGGCGTGTACGCGTTCACCCAGACCGTCAAGAACTGGACGGCGGCCGCCGGCGGCGACCGCTATCGACGCGGGCTCTACACGTTTTTTTACCGCAGCGCTCCTTACCCGCTGTTCACCACGTTCGACGCGCCCGACTTCCAACAAACGTGTACTCGCCGCGTGCGCTCCAATACGCCGCTTCAGTCGCTGACGCTCGCCAACGACCCGGCGTTCCTGGAGATTGCCCGCGGACTCGCCGAGCGGTTGCAATGCGAATTCCCGGGTTCGGGCGCCGAGCAACTGGAAAGGCGACTCGACCGGCTCTTTCAGCTCAGCCTTGGCCGGCCACCCGCCCCGGAGGAACTGTCGATCACCCGCGAATTCACGAACCGTCAACACGCGGCGTTCGCGAAGTCGCTCGCCGGTAAGGCCGATTCGTCGGGGCTTTCGGCCTGGACCGACGCGCTGACCAGCGCCGCAAGGCTGGTGATGAACACCGACAATTTCGTGACCCGCGAATAGGAGCCGATGCTATGTCCGCGCCCGATGACCGCCGGCCGACCACGGAATCGAGTCGTTCGACCGCAGCCACCGACCGCCGAAATTTTCTTGCCGCGAGTGGCCGAGCGGCGGCCGCGAGCGGGTTCGCAGCCCTTGGTGGCACGGGCTGGGGAGCGGCAACTTGGGGCGTCGCTGGCCACGGCCTCGGCGCACTCGCCCTGCAAACGCTGTGGAACGACGACTGTCGCGGCGCCACGCCCGTGCGAATCGATCCCACCGCGCCTTTGGCGCCGCGTCAACCGCCGCGGCCCGCCCGCGCCAAACAAGTCATCCAATTGTTCATGGCCGGCGGCCCCAGCCAGTTGGAACTGTTTGACGACAAACCCAAGCTTCGCGATCTGCATGGCCAAAAGCCGCCCTCGAGCCTGCTGGAAGGTCGCCGGTTCGCATTCCTTAAGGGCAACGAAACGCTGCTCGGCAACACGCGAAAATTCGACCGGTACGGGCAGTGCGGGATGACGCTTAGCGAAATGTTGCCGCATCACCGCGCAATCGTTGATGAAGTTTGCTGGATTCGCGCGATGGCGACCGACGTCTTCAACCACGCGCCCGCCAAACTGTTGATGAACACCGGCTTTCCCGCCCCAGGCCGCCCCGCGATGGGCGCGTGGGTGGTGTACGGCCTCGGGAGTCCCTCACGGGATTTGCCGGGGTTCGTGATTCTCCAAAGCGGCCCGCGCGGTCCGCGGGGCGGCGCCTCGCTGTGGGCCAGCGGCTTTCTTCCCACGTCCTTCCAGGGTGTGCCGTTTCGTGGCAAGGGCGATCCCATTCTGCACCTGCGAAGTCCCGACGGGATCGAACGTGAACAGGAACGCGACTTCCACGAGAGCCTCGCCCGCCTCAATCAAGCCCGTCTGGCCGAGACCGGCGATCCCGAAATCCTGACCCGGATCAATGCCTACGAAATGGCGTTTCGGATGCAAGCGAGCACGCCCGAATTGATCGACCTGCGGAACGAAACGGCCGCGACACTCGCTCTTTACGGAGCCCAGCCCGGCGTCCCGTCTTTCGCGACAAACTGCCTGTTGGCGCGGCGGATGATCGAACGCGGCGTTCGGTACGTGCAGCTCTACCACACGAACTGGGATAGCCATGGCGGTCCCGGCGAAAACCTGAATGCCGACTTCGAGCGGGTCTGCAAGGAAGTCGACCAAGCCAGCGCGGCCCTCGTACTGGACCTCAAGCAACGCGGTCTACTCGACGACACAATCGTGCTCTGGGGTGGCGAATTCGGCCGCACGCCCATGGGCGAGAACCGCAACACGCTCGGCCGCGACCATCACATCGACGCGTTCACCGTCTGGGCGGCGGGTGGCGGTTTCAAACCCGGCTACCTGTATGGGGAAACCGATGAACTCGGTTTCGGCGCGGCCCATGAACGCGTCCACGCCCATGATTTGCACGCCACCGTGCTCCACCAACTAGGCTTCGACCACGAGCAACTCACCTACCGATTCCAAGGCCGCGACTATCGGCTCACCGACGTCCACGGCACGGTGGTTGAAGCGATCGTCAGTTAGCCAATCTTCGCCTTCAAGGCGGTGAGCAAGCGAACGGCATGGCCAATCTCCGCCTTCTGCCGTTCCGGTTCCTGAGGAATCTCGCGTTCGATCGTCAACGGGCCTTCGTAGCCGATCTCCTTGAGCGTCCTCAAGTAGCTCTCCATGTTCACATCACCGTCGCCAAGCGGCACTTCCTGGCCCCATTCCTGGCCCGGATTCTTAGCCCACTTGCCATCTTTGCAATGGATGCTGCGGACGTACCTGCCGACCTTCCGCAACGCCTCGATCGGCTCGCCCGTTCCGTACAGGATCATGTTGGCCGGGTCGAAGTTGATGAACAGGTTGTCCCGCTGGACATCCTGGATGAACTTCAACAGCCCATCGGCCGTCTCTTGCCCCGTCTCCAGGTGCAACGCCTGGCCATTGGCTTGGCAATGATCGCAAATATCCCGCGCCACAGCGATCACTTCGGCATACAGGGGATCGGACGCGTCATGCGGCACAAACCCAAGGTGTAACGCGACGCAGCGGCAGCCGAGCATCTTGGCGAAGTCGGCGATCTCTTTCATTTCCTTGGTCCGAGCGGCTCGCGTGTCGCGGGGAACCAAACCAACCGTGCGCGACACGGTCGGGATGTCGGCATAGCTTTCCCCTTCAAAACCGCCGAAGACGCAGGTCAGCGTGATGTTCAACTCCCGCAACCGCGCTAAAAACCGGTCCGCGTTCGCTTGGGTACGAGTCTCCTGGTGTGGCGCGTGCAATTGAATCGTGGGAATACCCAGTTCGTGCGCAACCTCCAGCTTAACGCCCAGCCCCGCATCGACGCTGGTGAACACCCCGATCGGCCACTTTTCCATGATCTCTCTTTCCCTCAAGCGAACACCCGCCCACCGTGCGACACACGTCGCATGATGATCACACGCCAATGACTTGTCGTTAACCGTTCCAAAACTTGCGGACCACGACCGCCCCGTGGCTTCATCACTGGCCTAACCAGTGACCTAATCACTGCCCAATCACTGGCCCAACCCGCAGCCCGTCTAAGCCTTGCCCTTGACCAACCGATCAAATTCCTCGGTGTAGCTGCTGCCGTCCGGAGTCTCGTCGCTCTTCAGATCAAACCATTCCTCTTTGAACTTCACATAGCCGGCTTCCCCGCGGATCGAGCGGTTGATGGCGATGTTGGACGTGAGGGCGATGATCGCGTCGCCCAAAGCGACTTCCGACCGGCACCGCAGGGACTCGGGCGGCGACTTTTCGCGGATCGCGAAAGCCCAATGCTCGATCTCCTCGGTATACCCGCGGCTCACCGGCCCGGAATCCTGGGCCGCCTTGGCAACGGCAGCCTGCGCGCCGCCGCTCGCCTGCGTATCCATCGTCGGCCCGCCCTTATCGTTCTTGACGCTGACTTTGGAATAGGTGTCGGCGTCTTTGTAAAGCATGACTTCCTGCTCGCGTTCAAGGATCAACGTGCCGCGAGTGCCCATCACGACTTCACCATAGCCACCGTAACCATTTCCGTTGATCGAGGAGTAGGTGACGATGATCTTCTTGTTGGGATCGGCGTCGTGGCCGGGGATTCCCGCCTTCGGGTCCGGAGTCGAAGTGACCTCGTCCTTGTATCCGACCGGGAAGTCGGCATCGTACGAAGGACCGGGGAATTCGAACATGCAGTAGACATGGTCTTCGGCATGGCGGTCCAACGGGAAGATGTGCCGGCCGCCCACCGCATGGACGGTCAGCGGATGGGCTTTCTTGCCGTCTTTTCGCAAGGCGCTACAGAAGATGCTCGCCGCGTCCAACTGATGGCTGCCCAGTTCGGCCATCAAGCCGCCGCCCGTTCGTTCCCACAATCGCCAACGGCAGAGTTCTTCCAGGGCCGACCGCTCGCGGCCGCCCAGCGTGAAGTTTTGGTAGCCGAACTCTTCCGCCTTGAGCCCGCGATCGTCGTTCCAAGCCCGCCACTGGGCGACCTTCTTTTCCAGTTGGCGCATTCGGGCCGGATCGGTCTCCTCCTTGAGTTCCTTTTCCATACCTTTCAGTTGTCGCAAGATCTTGTCGACCGTCTTGTTGCCCGCTCCCGGTTCGCCGCCAGGCAGCGGCTGCTGCCAACTGTCGTTCCCCGGCAGGTTGCCGCGGTGCCACTGCGCACGAATGTGATGCAATTGACCGAGCAACCCCCAGCGGATGAGATTCACAGCGTTGTCGTACAGGATGCTGTAATGACGTTGGTGGCCGATCGCCAAGTACAGATTGTTGTCAGCGGCGAATCGCCCCATCACCTTGCACTGGGCGACATTGTGCGCCATGAGCTTTTCGCACAGGACATGCTTGCCGGCCTGCATGGCTTCGATCGCGACCTTGGCATGCAAGTGCAGCGGCAACGCGATAATCACCGCCTCGACGGACGGATCCTTCAGCAGGTCGTGATAATCCTTGTCGTACACCTTCACATGCTTGCGGGCATCGTCTTCGCCAGCCCACTTGTACTTGGAGATCAAGCCTGGGCGGGCATACAGGGCGGCATCGGACGCCCAGTCGCCGTGAAACGCCCGATGCACGTTGTACGGACGGATATCGGCGATCGCGGTGACTTGCACGTAGTCGGGATTCACGGCGCCGATGAGCACTTGCCCTTCATCGCCGGTACCGATGACGCCAACCCGCAATGGATCGCCCACCTTGCCGTAGTTGAAGTACATCGCGCCTAGACCCGCGCCGGACACCGCTCCGGTCGCGATCACTTTTTGCATGAATTCGCGGCGCGACACTCCGACAGCTTCGTAGTAGTTATCGCGTCCAACCGCCTTTTGCTCGGGACCAAGGTTCATACGGTTTAGCCTTAGGGAACAGAGGTTGAGTTATCAGGTATGCAAAGCGACGGCACCGCCACTCAGGTGGCCTTCGCGGTTTTGAACAACTGCAACGGGCACCACTTGGCGCACAGCAGATCGATGAACGTATCGAGGCCCGCTACCCGGCCCGCGTTGGCAGCGGCCAGCACCAGCAAGGCACACAATTCCACGGCTTGGTAATACGTCGGCTGGGCGCCGTACGCGCCGGGCCACTGCGACGCGACGACCGACGTCAAGAATGCGGCGGCGACGAACGCCGCCGGGCGGGTGAAAAGTCCCAGGACCAGAAGGATTCCGAGCGTCGCATCGAAGCACGGGATGATTTTGTCCACCGCCTCGGAGTCGAGAAACCGGCGTCCGGGCTTGAACACGTCGAGGGTCCCGGCCGCGGCCCGTTGTTCCGCGGTCGCGACCTCGGCGATATCACGCTGCAGATCCTTACCCTGCCGGTCGATTTCGGCCAGCCAAGGACCGCGTTTCGCCTTCAGTTCCGACTCGATCTTTTCGGACTGGCCACGGAGCGACGCCACTTGCCAGCGCGGCGGGTCGGCGCGGTTCGCAGCGCTGCGTTTCAAACCTTTGAAGTACTCGTCGATGTCGTCCGCCCTGGCGCCAAGGTAGTCGCGGAGGAGTGCTTCGCGGCGAGCCAGTTTGTCGTCCGCCAGTTTGACCTGTTCAGGGTCGAACTTGAAATGGACCTTGGCCGTCTGAACGTACTGCGACCAGGCGGCGACAACTTTGTCGGCATCGAAACGGTCAGAGCCGTCCGCGTCCCAAACCATGGCCTGAAACGTCGACGCGAACGGTCCTTTCGCGCCACCGAAGAACATGGCGGAGAACGGCTTGGGATCCTGCAGCTTGTTCGCGCCTTCCTTGAAAAAGTGAAAGCCTACGCAGACCCGCAGCAGCACGATCGCCACCGCGAAGCCCCAACCGGCCTTCACCGCCGGGCAGCAATTCGACATGGGATTGGCCAGGGTATGGCCTCCTATCGGAGAGTCCTGGGAAAAACGGAGGATGTCAACAAACCGACGCCGATCAAAACGGAAGAATAACCTGTCTCGCGCCGAAACACAAAGGTCTCTCGCCGCGAACGCCGGCCAAATCAAAGTCCCACCGATGGTCACCGCAAGCAGGCGGGACCCTTAACGAGTCGGCTCGGAAGTCCGCCCGCCTTCGTCCGCTGGTGGACCCGGGTTAGCTGTGGCGAATGGGCGGTTCGTGCTACCATCTGCCGTATGAGAATCGTAACGTGCTATCCCGTCGAGTCCCGTCACCTGGAACTGCTGGCCGCAGCCGCGCCAGGCCATGAAATCGTCGACGCCGGGCAGGAGCGGATCGCCACCGAACTGCTCGATGCCGATGTCTTCCTCGGACATGCCAAGGTACCCGTCCCATGGGATGCGGCGGTTGCCCAGGGCCGCTTGCGGTGGATCCAATCGTCGGCCGCGGGCATGGACCATTGCCTCGTGCCGTCCGTGATCGCTTCCGACATCCCCGTTACCAGCGCCTCCGGCTTGTTCGCCGACCCGGTCGCCGAACAGACGATGGCGTTGCTGTTCGGCTTGCTGCGCGGCCTGCCGACGTTCTTTCGAGCTCAAGGCAAACGCGAGTACATCCGCCGCCCGACCCGCGATCTCCATGGAGCCACGGTGGGCATCATCGGATTCGGCGGCAATGGCCGGAGAATCGCGGAAACGCTCGTGCCGTTCCGGGTACGCCTGCTCGCCACCGACTTGTTTCCCGAAGATCGGCCGGCTCACGTCGAGCAGCTCTTGCCCGCCGATCAACTGGACCACGTTTTGGAGCAATCGGACGTCGTGATCCTCTGCGTGCCGCTCAACGAAGACACGCACCATCTGATCGACGCCGGCCGGCTCGACCGGATGAAACGCTCGGCGTTGCTCGTCAACGTCGCGCGTGGCCCGGTCGTGGACGAAGCGGCGCTCGTCGACGCGCTCGCGGCCGGACGGCTCGCCGGCGCCGGTCTGGATGTGGCGGAAGTCGAGCCTTTGCCGGCCGACAGCCCTCTGTGGAATCTCTCCCAAGTCATCATCACGCCTCACGTCGGCGCCCAGTCGGCGCGTCGCGCCGATGTCACGACGGCATTCCTGGCCCGAAATCTCCGCCGCTTTCTGGCAGGCCAGCCGCTATTGAACCTCGTGGACAAGCGGCTCGGCTTCCCCCGTCACCGCGCCGTTGGAGACTAGCGAACCAGATTCCGGACATCCAAAAACCTGATTTTGAGCAGCGCGCGGCTTCCGCCGACGCTGTTACAAATACCGACGCTGTTACGGCCGCCGCTAATGCCCCCGCCGACGCAGCGACTGCCGCTGCCGCCCCTGCTGCTCGCTTGCCCCAAGCGCCCCAACCACACATTCGCCCCTACCCTCCCCTCCATGCCGCGCTCGGCCTCCCAGTCCGACGATTCGACCATGACGCCTTCCAGCGGGGCCCAGCGGCCGCTCGCCGCGCGTCTTCAGGGTCTTCGACGTCTGTGGTTGTTGGAAGCCGCGGTTCGCTCGATCGCGCGGCTCGGGACGATCGCGGGCCTCGTGTGCTTGGCGAGTTTTCTCGCCGATTGGTGGCTCGATCTGCCGTTGGCCGCGCGACGCTTCGTAGCCGTGGCGTGCGTCGCGACGTGGCTTGTGTTCCTGGTTCGCGAGGTTGCGGGAAAATGGCGCCAGCGGCCGTCGCTCGAAGCGCTGGCGAAGCGGGTGGAAGACGGCTGGCCATCAGCCCGGGGCCTTGTGGTGAGCGCCTACGAGTGGCGCGGCGCGCCGACTGGAGAATCGGTGGGCGGGCAGCTTTGGCGGGGCGTCTCGCTCGAACTGATTGCCGAGGTGCGGCGGCAAGCGGACGAGGCGACTCGGACCGCGAACTTTCGACGGCTCTTTCCCGAGTTGTCGACCGGCCGGATCGTGGCGTTCACCGCGGCCATCGCCAGTGTGGCCGCTGCCATGTTCGGGGCGGTTTCCGCAACGGAGTCCGGTCGAATATGGTTCGCGCGGAACTGGCGCTGGGCAGCGATGGACTATCCGCGACGCACGGAACTGGTCATCGAGAATCTGATCGACGGCGAGCTGGTCGTGCCACGCGGCGGAGTGGCCGAAGCGATGATTCGAGTCGCTCGACGGGAATCCACCGCGAACCGCAATCGCAACGCAGCGCAATCAACAACGGAGACAACGGAGACCACCGAGACAACCGAGACAACGGAGACAACCGAGAAGACGGAGACAACCGAGAAGACGGAGACAACCGAGAAGACGGAGAAGACAGGCACGTC
>CAIXSC010000088.1 GCA_903921945.1 uncultured Planctomycetaceae bacterium | reverse complement strand
CGGCTTGAGTCCACCATTGGCGAACTGGCCGCGGAAACGAGGACCGACGCCTTGCTTACCACTGGCCTTCCAAGCCGACACTGACTCCTTGCGCCCAGAAGTCGCTCCAGACAAAGTTTTGGTCGGGACGCAAGGGGCCGACAAGCGGAGAGACCGCGGGCGGAATCAAGTTGGGATTGAGTTCCCGGTCGATCTGATCGCCGGCGCGGAGCACTCGACTCCAATAGATCATGGAATAGCCAGCCAGCAGGCGGAACCGCGGCGTAAGGTCGAATCCAAGTGTCAGACCGAGCTCGGGAGTCACGGCGAAATCGCTCGTGTCGTAGGTCCCGATGTTGCTTGTCTGGGCCAGCAGCGCTCCGGCCACGGGCGTGGCGTTGTTGATCGATGTCTGGCCGGCGATCATCGAGGTCGCGCTCGTGGAGCCGATTCCAAGGCGGGAAACCCAGTCCATCGTCCACCGTCCTCGACGCGTTTGCAAAAGCATGCCCAGTTCAACACCGTGGAATTGATTGTCGGTCGCGAACGAGTCGAACATGTCGAACGTGCCCGTGGGCGAGTTCGAAGTAAGGTCTTCCGTGATCCGCAAGTTGTCCTGGAGTTTCAAGTAGCGGTAGCCGCCCGTCAGTTCCATGCGGTACCCGCCATAGACCTCGGGCCGTCGTCCTGCCAGAGGAGTGACGCAACCTTCGGAGCAGCACAACAGATAACGCAAGCGAGCCGCCGCCCCTTGGAAGGTGGACGACGCCTCGACACCGACCGTTCCTCGCACCACATTCGGGTACGCGACCAGTTCGGAACTCTCCGCCGGGATGTTGTTCGGGGAAGCGAGCAGATTGAAAAAGGGACGAGCCAAGATCGGAGTGCCATTCGAATTCGCGGAAAACGAATCGGCCGCCTCCTCCAGCGAGAAGTACTCGCCTTCGAGAATCAGCCGATGGTCGTAATCGAGCGGCAATCCGGCATAAAACCGGCCGCCCGAGACGGTGTTGCCTAGGATCTCTCCGTCACCGTAGAGGACCTGGGTACCCGGTGCGCCGAGCACTCCCGCTTGGGTTACCGGCGGTGTCGTTGTGCTGTTGTTCGTTGTGACGAGCGCGGGCACGTGCATCCCGGAACTCTGCCACCGGAGAAATTCTCCGCGCAGATACAAACCGTTCAACAGTCCGTAACCGCCAAACCAGCAGCCGGGGCAGCCCATCCCGCCGCACGTCGGACAAGCGTGTCCACCCCGGTGGTGAGCGTGCCCGCCGAACCCGCGACCGCCAAGCCAACCATCCATGGGATACGAAGAGTAGCCCTGTTCCTCTTCCACCACGACCTCATCGTATGGCCCGACCAATTGGCTTCGGGGATCGTCCATCTCCACCACGTAGCCCGGCGGAACCGGCGGACCAGCTTGCGCTTCGACCTGCGGCTCCTCGGCAAACACTTCCTCGGGTGGCGACTCGGGTGACGACTCGGGCTGTTTCTCCGGCAAGCGGGAATTCGTCAATCGGGAATTTGGCAATCGCGTCGGTGGCACGGCGGGAGCGGACCGCAAAGCGCTCGAACTACTCCAGCGACCGCTTGCGGGATTCGCGGTCGCCGCCGGGGCGGTCCCCACGTTGCCGCGCGAGCGAATCACCGATCGCTCTGGCACCTTAGGTGCCGATTGCTGAGCGTTCGCAGTCGCCGTCGCGGACAGCAACGCACACAGTCCCGCCACGAGCCAGCCGTTCACGACGATCCATGTCCGCACATTGTGTCGAGCCACGGTTGAAACCCTCGTTCCTACCCAAGCCTTCCGCCGCGATGGCGCAACGCTGCACCAACCGCAACCGATTTTGGAACCGACTGGGCGACTTGTAGCGGCGAAAGAAATAGGACTCAAGATCGATTTCGAGACCCGTAGCGCGACGTCCGAGCATCGTGGCGCTGGTCCGCGAAAGGCGGGCAGATTGGGTGATTTTCAGATGGAATGGCTGGCTGCCAAACCTCGATCAGGCCGAGCGGTTGCTGTGAATTGTTTGCGAAACAGAATGAGTCGAACCGATAACGACGAAGACGGACGCTGTTTCTATTACCCACCTCCATTCAAGGTTGGTTCACTCCGTGCGTTGGATTTTCCGCATCCTGGCCGTGTCGGTCATCCTGTTGTTCGTCGGCGGTATCGTCACGTCGAAAAACGACCGGTTGGATTGGCGTTGGAAGCTGTTGGGAAATGCCGAAAACAACTCGCAATCCGCTGTCACGCCGACAACCGCTTCCAAGGCATCCGCTCCGCAATCGGGGCTTTCGCCCTCAACGAATTCGGAATCAACGCTTTCGCAATCGACGGCTAACAAGGGTGCGGGCGAGCGTGCGACGAGCGTTGCGAACAGTGACAATCCCCTTCGCCAACAGGATGCGGCTGCCAGCGTTTCTCCATCCAGCGATCTCGGGGGCGGTGGTGGAGCAACTGGCGATCATGCAAGCCAGAGCCAGATGTCATCGGCGACGCTGGACGAGGAGCTCACGGAACCCGTTTCCATCGAGGAATTCCTCCGGGGCGACACGGGCGGCGAGCGTGCGCGATTGCTTGGAATGGATCCGATGGCGAGTGGCGCCGAGGCGTCCGCGATGGCGAACGATTCCAGCAAGCATGGGTCCAGGAAGAGTCCGATCGCGGGTGTGGACCGCTCAACGGATACCCGCGCGACATCCGCGTTGGAGTCGGACCAGTTGGAGTTCACCAGCACGGACGGCGGCGATGCCGGCTTGCTGAAACTGGCTCGACAACTGCAACGTGATGGTCGGATGCCGCAAGATTTCCGCCGGCGCGACCGGAGTCGTTTACCGAACATCATGCTGGTGGTTGTGGAGAATCTGAGCCGCGAAGACATCGGCGCCTATGGCCAACCGCTGATACGAACGCCCTACCTCGATCGGCTTGCCGCCGCTGGTTTACGACTGACCCAGTGCGCGGGTTCGTCTGTCGGTCGCACGATGGAACGCACAGCCTTGTGGTACGGCGATCTGAGCCACGCGACTCGGCCCGGCAACGCCAAACTGCTTCGACTTCCCCGCCCTGATCTTCCAGCGGAACTGATTCGAGCCGGCTACCTCACGATGCTGATGGGCGAGTGCGGTTGGCCGCGTGGAAGCGCCGTCGCGCAGGCTCCTCATTGGGATGCCTGGACGGGTTGGAGCGAGTTCTCCGACGCTGCCTTCCAAGCGTTTCCCGTGTCGATCCCCGATCATGAGGGTGAATGTGTGGTCGAAGCGAATCGCGCAGGCCCCACGGCCCGCTTCGACGCGGTGCTCACTAGCGCCTGCCGCAACATGCTAGCGCCTCTCCGTGAACGCCGCACTCCCGATTCGCCACTCAACGCGGTTCCAAGTCTCCTGGTTGCGAATGTCGATTTGCGCTGGTGGGAAGAGTCGGTGGAACCCGGTCCCGAATACCGGATTCCGGATTGGACCATCGAAGAACAACGTCATGCCGCCGCCGTGACCGAACTGGACGAATGGCTGGGCGCCATTCATCAGGAAGTCGACGCCGCGCGCGGCGACCGCGAGTTGGCGATCGTTGTCGTGGGCTTGCCGCGGTGGCGTAAAGCGAAGACTCAGCAACGATTCCGCGATGCCGTACCGGCGCTCGAGGATACCCGGTCGGCGCAACTATGGCCGTACGCTCCGGTCATCGCCGCTTGGCCTCGGCAAATCCCGACAGGCCGCGTCGTCAAAGCGTTCTGTGGACTGCACGACATTCTCCCCACGCTGCTGGAGATGGCGAACGATGAAAGCCCGCCTCGCAGCGGTTCCGGCTGTTCCCAATGGCGAGTCTGGACCGGCGAAGAAGGTGGTTAGACGAGTCGCCCTGCGTCTCGGACTTGCCGTGTTGACGCTGCTAGGCGCGGCTGCGTGGCCATGCTTCGCGCAGACCGCTGGTGAAACACTCGCCAGTCCGCTTGCACCGCCGACGCTTGGCGATCCAGCGGCCATCGAATCACGGCTGGCCACGGACCTTCGCTATCTGTCGTCCGATGAACTTGGCGGGCGCGGGCCGTTCACCGAGGGACTGGAGCGGGCGGCGGATCACATCGCCGATCAGTTCCGCGCAGCCGGATTGTCGACGGCGCGGTTTGGCGACAGACCGTTTCAAGTATTCCGCTCGACGCAGCGAATCGGTATCGGCAATGGCAACTGGCTTGCCCTGCAAGCTACGAATGCCGCGCCACGGCGACTGGAACCGCTTGTCGAGTTCACTCCGTTGTCGTTGAGCGCGGCTGGCCGTTTCGACCTGCCGCTCGTTTTCGCCGGTTATGGACTGCACTGTCCTGAGGCGGGGTTGGACGACTATGCGGATTGCAAGGTGGCGGGCGGTTTGGCGGTCGTGTTGCGGCATGCTCCGCCGTCCGCGAAGGAATTCCATGGGCCCGTATCGCGTGTTCGCCAACAAAATCCGCTGTGGCTGGAACAGACTTTCCTCGCGCGGAAAGCGGCGGTAGCCGCAAGTCGCGGTGCGGCCGGCCTACTTCTGGTAACCGACTCGCCGCATCTTCCGGCTGCTTCGGAGGCAACCGATCCTAACCCTGCCGCGCCGACGGTTCCCGAGCCTTTGCTCGCATTCCAGGTCGATGGAAAGCTCGACAAACCCGGCTTCGTGGTGCTTCATTGCCGACGGTCGGCCATCGATCGACTGCTGAACGCTGGCGGTAAACCGACGCTCGCCGAACTGGAATCCGAGCTGAACGACCGTTATCGTCGGTGGCGCGCAGTGAACTCGCCCCCTACCGATATTGGTCCCTCGTCGGCGAAGGGGGCTCGGACCGGAGTGAGCCCACAAGCTGGCGAGTTGGTCGGGAGCGACACGGATGGGATGGCAGAGCCGCCGTTGGCGGGCTGTCGCGCGACGGGTGAAGTTGTTTTGTCGCGACGGACGTTTGCCTTGAAAAACGTATTGGGCGAACTGCCCGGTGGTGGCGACTTGGCCGACGAAACGGTGGTGCTGGGCGCGCATTACGATCATCTGGGG
>CAIXSC010000087.1 GCA_903921945.1 uncultured Planctomycetaceae bacterium | reverse complement strand
GGTCATTTGTTGGACGCAGCGGTTGAAGCAGTGGTGGACGCCAATCGTATCGGCCGGTATGGCGGTTTCTCGGTTGATTCGCGGCATTGGATTGCTCCCAGTCATGAATCGCGATTTGGGGCCGACCCGGTGTTTGCCCTCTGCGAACGGATCGCGAGATGGTCCAAACACTCAATCGCGAAACGGAGGCAAAAGCGGACACGTTCCGGAAAAAAATTTGGAAAAAAATGCAATGATTCCCCCGGAAAGAACGTTGGCATGCCGATGGCCCGTGTCGCCTCAAGTGGTCAGGACGGCCTGCTACCCCTTGATGCCGGGCACGAGTTGCGTTTCATCCCGACGACTTCACGATTTGGCTCGTGGACGCTGGTATCAAACACGGACACGTGTATGGCGAGACGAATGAACTGGACCGCCATTCGCACGGCGAAGGCCGATACGCGACCGATTTGCACGCCAACGTGCGGAAACTGACGGGGCTCTGCAACCGCCGCCTGGAAATCTCTCGCCGCAAACGTCTGGAAATCGACTGCGATCGGCCCATCCATGAGATTCGCGGTTCGAAACGCATGGGGGGCGGAAGACTCGATCCGCCCGACGACCATGGGTAAGGGCCCATTCGCCGTTTCGGTTGCTTCCAGATTGCCGGGGGATTCTAATGCCAGGCTGTGACAGGCCCACTCGAGTCGCTTGGTCTCGTTATGCGCATTCCTCTCTTCTATCAGGTCTTCCTCTTAAGCCTCGCGACTCTGGCGGTTTCCGCCCTGGGCGGATGTTTCAACTACGGCACGGCGACCGACGTGTTGTTCGAACACGAAAGGGAAGACTTGCGGGACGAGTCGCAGGTTTTGGCGACGGAGCTGGCGAACATCATTTTGTTCGGCGTGTATCAGACAAACCAGTTGGAAGTACGCTTGCGCCAGCTCAACCACTCGGTTGGCCATCAGCCCGGTAATGGGCTCGATACGGCTCGCGACGCGGCCCTCGACCATGGGCATGACAGCGGGCTGGAAAAGGCTTTCGCACAGCTCGAGACGTTTTTTCAGGAAGCGGCGGAAGCTCATCGGCGGGCGGGGGCCTCGGAAAATCGCTCAGACGGCGTGATACGCGGCATCAGGTACTGGGCCAATGACACCGGCCGGGTCTTGGAGGTATGCGACGACGAAGGCTCAGGACGCACACGCAAGCGCTCGATCCGCGAAGGCCAAGCGATGCCTGCGGGCGGTATCCACGTGCTGGACCGGCAGTTGGCTGTCACGAGCGCGTTCGCCGTTGAAGGGGCCCCGCGAGCGGTTCAGCTGCGTATCGACATCCCTGAATTCAGGCGGCGTTTGGAAGAAGCTCCGCGACATGAAGGCATCTTGCTGGACGATCAAAACAGGCGTGTTTTGGGCTCGTGGACGGAAGACGAGTGGCGGCGATTGATGGAGGCCCGTCAACCGTCCCTAGCGGGCCCGCGTTCACTCCCGACAGCCTCATTAGCAGCGACACAAGCCCGCGAAGATTCGCTGTCTCCGGTGCCGTTCATTATCCGGCTGCATGGCCAGCTTCCCCAGCATTGGTTTTGCGTAATGCCGCTTGAGCGGTTTCGCGGAATGGATTTGGAGGCGAGATTCAACGAACTGAAGGAGGTCAAGGCTAGCGCCGCCGGTCCAAGCTTTGACACGGTCCGCCACCCACGAGTGGACATAAGCACCCAGCGCGTGGTTTTCGCGGCGCGGTCGCGGGATGAGTTAACGCGGTGGCTGGACGCCCTGGGGTTCGCCGCCTCCAGGCTTCCCGAATTCCCGCTGGCGCCATTTGTGTCGGTGAAGTCCACTAGCAACCTTCATGCCTGGAGTTTCCGCGTGCCACTGCCGGCCATGGAAGGCTCACTTGCCGCCACTGGGTCGCCGGCTGC
>CAIXSC010000086.1 GCA_903921945.1 uncultured Planctomycetaceae bacterium | reverse complement strand
TCGACTGTTTCACCGCGTGTTGAATCGGTCGAACATCGACGTGACCTTGGCCGACAGCACGCGACTCGACCAATTCGAAGCGGCTCTTACCGAACGCACTAAGTTGGTCTGGATCGAGAGTCCCGGCAATCCGCGGATGTCGATCACCGATATCGCCGCCTGCGCGGACATCGCTCACCGCCATGGGGCCTTGCTTGGTATCGACAACACGTTCGCCACGCCTGTGCTCACTCGCCCTCTGGAACTGGGCGCCGACATCGTGATGCATTCCGCCACCAAATACCTGGGCGGCCACAGCGATGTGCTCGGCGGAGCGCTTGTGGTGCGCGATCCAACGCTCCACAAACGGCTGTATTTCCTGCAAAACGCCACCGGCGCCGTGCTCGCCCCGTGGGATTGCTTCCTGCTCAGCCGCGGCATCAAGACATTGGAACTCCGCGTCCGCGAGCAGTCCCGCACCGCCCAGCGGCTCGCCGAGTACTTGGCCGCCGACCCGCGTGTCCGCCGCGTGCTGTACCCGGGCCTGCCCGGCCATCCCGGCCATGCACTCGCCGCACGACAGATGGATGGAGCATTCGGAGCCATGTTGACCTTCGAATTGCATGGCGATTTCGCGAAAACGAAACGCGTCGTCCAGTCGACCAAGCTGTTCCACTTGGCGGTGAGCCTGGGCGCGGTCGAGTCGTTAATCGAGCAGCCTGCCTCGATGTCCCACGCCAGTTACGATGCGGCCGCCCGCGCCGCGCATGGCATCACAGACGGACTGATCCGGCTCTCCGTCGGCTTGGAAGATTTCGAAGACCTGCGGGACGATCTCCACCAAGCGCTCGACGCCTAAACTTCGCTCCCTCGCACAACCACTGCGGCGACTCGAACACCGTCTGCCCCGCGTTGGTTCATCGGCCCCCCGCTGGAGCTTGCGTCGTCCCGTGTTGCGAATCGTGGCGGCGGCGTAGAATCTCGACCTTCAGTTCGATCACCTGATGGGGTCCACAGGAGTTGCGGGGATGGTGAGCCAGGTGCGCGGGGAAGATTGGGGCGACGCGATCCGACGCGTGGAGACTGCGGGCCGCGAGGGCCGGCTCTCGGCCGGCGCTGTTCGAAACATTCTGGCATGGCTGCGGGAACCTCGTTACAGCCAGTACTCGCAAGCCGTTGCGCAGCATGTTGTGGATGAACGTTGGAAGGAGTTGGACGACGCCTTTTGGACGGTCATTCCGTTCGGCACCGGTGGCCGCCGCGGCCGCATGTACCCGATTGGCTCGAACGCCATCAACGACCGCACGATCGGCGAAAGCGCGCAGGGGCTTGCCGAGTACGTCACCGAGCACGCGCCGGAGGACCAAGTGTTGTCGTGCGCGATCGCCTACGACACTCGGCATAATTCCCGGCATTTCGCCGAGCTTTGCGCCGGGATCATGGCGGCGAACGGCTTTCGCGTGTATTTCCTGGACGGCTATCGCAGCACGCCCGAGTTGTCATTCCTGGTTCGCTACAAGCAGTGCTCGTGTGGCATCATGGTGACCGCCAGCCACAATCCGCCCAGCGACAACGCGGTGAAGGTGTATTGGTCGACGGGTGGCCAAGTCTTGCCGCCACACGACAAGGGTATCATTCAGCGGGTCATGGCGGTCGAGCAGATCGAGCGGGTCGATTTCGCCACGGCGGTGGCCGATGGCCGGATCGCGATGGTCACGCCCGAGGTGGACAAAGCGTTCCTGGCAGCGCTCGCCGGGCAACGGCTCGATGGCCCGCGGAATCTGCGAATCATTTACTCGCCGCTGCATGGTGTCGGCGCGTCGGCCGTGATGCCGGCGCTGGCGGTGGACGGTTTTGGGTCGGTCGAACTCTACGGACCGCACGCCGAGCCGGATGGCGACTTCCCGAATGTTCCGGGCCATGTTTCCAACCCCGAGAATCCGCCGGTCTTCGCGTCGATTATCGAACGCGCGAAGGCGTCGGGCTCCGAGTTGATTTTGGCGACCGATCCGGACTGCGACCGCATGGGTTGCGCGGCGCCGTTAACCTTGAAGGCGGGAAGCGACTGGGCGACATTCACGGGCAATCAACTGGCCGCCCTGCTATGCGACTATGTGCTGCACAGCAAGGGCCAAGGACGACGGCTGCCAGCAGGCCATTATGTGGTCAAGACGCTGGTTACCACGGAGATGATCCGCCGCATCGCCGACAGTTATGGCGTCGCGACGATGGGCAATCTCCATGTGGGCTTCAAATATATTGGCGGCGCGATGGACGCTGGCGGCCCGGACAAGTTTATGTTCGGCGCCGAGGAGTCGCATGGTTATCTGGTGGGTCAATATGCGCGGGATAAGGATGGCGCGGTCGCCTGCATGTTAATGGCCGAACTCGCCGCCCTGGCCAAATCCAAGGGCCAATCCGTCCACCAAAAACTCGCTTCGCTCTATTGGCAGCATGGCTATCACTGCGAGAAGCTGCTGAACCTGACGATGCAGGGTTCCGAGGGGATGGCCAAAATGCAGGCGTTGATGGCCAACTTCCGCCAGCGACCGCCGCAAACGCTCGGCGGACTCTCGGTGCGAACCGTCCGCGATTACCTCAATCTGACCCAAACCGAAGCGGGCGGCGCTCCGCAACCGCTGGACGCGCCGCGAGGCGACATGGTGATCCTGGATTTCGCCGACGAAGGCAATTCGATCGCGGTTCGGCCTTCGGGCACCGAACCGAAGGTGAAGTTCTATATGTTTAGCTATGTTCCACCGGAATTGCTGGCCGATCTGGACGACACGCGCCGCGAGGTGGACGAACGACTCCAAAGAATTGAAGCTGATTTACGCGCCCTGGCTGCGGCTGTGTAAATGTCCAGGAACCAGCGATGAACCGATGGTTGCCAGCGGATCGCGGCGCGCAAGGACCGCTTGGGCGATGGGCCGTCGTGATGGGCCTCACGTTAGCACGCATTCCGCTCGCCGCCGCGTTCGCATCCGTCTTGTTAACGGGCGGAAATCGCGCGGGAGAGTCCGTCAATGCGTATCGCTGGGGAGCATTGGCGATGTTGGCGTTGATCGAACTGACCGACGGCTTGGATGGCTTTTTGGCGCGGCGGTGGCAGGTCCCTTCGAAGCTTGGCGCCATCGCCGATCCATACGCCGACAGCGTCTCGCGGCTTACCGTTTACTGGGCCTTGGCGGCTGCCGGCCTGACTTCCGGGGTATTGCCGCTGGTGATGGCGGTCCGCGACATCACGGTCGCCTATTGTCGGCTGGTTTGGGTCGATGCGAATCTTTCGCCAGGGGCCCTGCTGAGCGGAAAGTTAAAGGCGGTCGCGCAAGGAGTTGGGGCATTCACGTTGTTGCTTGGACCGATGTTCGTGCCGAGTTGGGATTGGCTAGGGCCATTGACGACGTGGTTTGTAGGGCTCGCAACATTGGCTTCGTTGATCGCCTACGTGGGTCGGACGGCGCCATTGCTCCGCCGCCCACCGCATTCGCAGGCGACATCATCGGCCGAATCGGCCGTGAAGTCATGATGGTGGAAAGGATTCGTTGCGACACCGCGACACGCTTGAATGGATAAGCGATGGAATGGATGCTCAGCCTCATGGACGGGCGGGTTCAGGGAAGAATGGCGGAATGGAAGACATAGACGTGGTTATGGAGGAGTATGCCGCAAGGGCAGTCCCTGCGGCGAAGCATCTTATGGATCGTCAACGAGGGGAGTCGTATGGTGGGTCGAAAGTGGTTTGCGCGGATGGTGATCGCGTTGGGCCTGATGGGCGTGGCTGGATTGTCCCATGGAGTACCGGCGCGGGCCGAATTGTCCGAGGAGGAGTATAAGAAGCTGCGTTCAGACGCGACGGAGCTCTTGCACCTACGAATTGGGGACATCACCGTTATCGATTCCAAACCGGAAATGGTGAAGTACCGGGTTGAGGCGACGGTGGACCAGGTCGACCGATCGGCTCGCGGTTTTTCACGCGGGGCTCGGTTGACCTTCGAGTCGTACTACGTGCCAACCAAAGCGCGAAAGCAAGGGTACACCGGCCCTGAGTCCCCGCCGCAGCTCTACCCAGGTTGGACGGGTTGGATTTTCTTGTCGAAAAGCAAAAACGGCGACGGCTTGGAACCCGCCGCTCATGGCCGCAGCTTCCATTACTCGTACGACTTAAAGCCGTAGCAGATGTAAGTCGTGGTGCGGCCAACCGTGGCAGATGTAGGCCGTGGAAGATGTAGGCCGTGGAAGTAGCAACCTGTAGTAGATGAAGCCGCGATTTCGAAGCCGAAACGACGCGGAAGTAAAAGATTCAGCCGGCAAAGCGCACGCCGCAGTTTCAGCGGCGATCGAATCCCTGGTGGTTCGATCGCCGCCGGATCGCCGATCGATCCGCTCGTGTGGGATCGTGCGATGGGTATGCAAACCCCGGTTGACCAACAACCGATCGAGCGGTTGTCGACGGGCTATCGCAACTTCCAGCTTTCGTCGAAGAAATCCGCTTTCACGACTTTCCCGGGCCAGACGTTGCCGGGGGGAGTCGTGAGATCGACGACCGCCCAGTCCGGCAAGACAGGGACTTGGCGAGCGTTATTGAGGTGCGTGTATTCGCGGCAGGTGAATCCGCTGTTCAGCACGACATAGCGTTCGGGATTCAATGGATTTGGGTAGATGGCGATGAAGGCATGGCGATCGCCGGCCCATGAATCGCCGCCTACCTTGATCGATTCTTTGGTCCAGCTTATCGGCAGTTTCCCGATGATCCGGCTCAGCAGCGTGTTGCTGGCGGGGTCTCCCCAGAGCACCAGGTTGTGGCGGGAAATGTCCTCGTCGGTTACTTGCCGATCTTCTTTCACGCGGACGGCGCCCCGGAAATGCCGACGCCACTGCTCCTTGGCTCGTTCCATTTCCGCGTCGACCCACACAGCGGTCGTCTCGTGAAAACCTTGGGCCGATGGATGCACAAACAAAAACGATTCCAGGAAAGCGTCATCGATGGGGCCTTGCAGTCCATGGCGCTTTCGCACGTCGTCGGCGCCAGTGGCGGGGCGCGGACCGGACATCCAGCCATCCGCTGCCCGATGGAACGCCGCTCGCCACGACCAGTCGCTGGCGGGTCGTTCGCCGATGAGCGGTTTTCCGTCGATGGTGACCGTTACGGGCCGTCGCGGGTCGAAGGGAGCGCGTCCCGAGGCGAAATCGAGCGTCAGGGCGGCAATCCCCTGGGTGCGGATCGAGATGGCATTCGCGGAGCGATCGATTTCCGCCTTCACACGCCCCTGTTCCCAGTGGCGTGTCAACTCGTCGACCGTGAGCCAATGCAGGCGGTTGTACTTGAGCGTGTACGTGACGAATTCGAGCCGCTCGGGATTCTGCAGGCGGCCCGTTTTCGCCAGAGCCGCGAGTCGCCGTTCGACCTCGTCGCGGGCCGCCGGATGGTAACTGTGGCCCGTCTTGGGGCCAATCACGTGCAGGAGCCGAAGGTTTTCGCGGCTCAAAGCTTGTTCCATGATTTCGGCCGCTTGTTTCTGCGAATCGTTTTCGCCACTGTAGGCCACCGTGGGTAAGTGCGCGAGATTGGCCGCCCATTCATTGCAATCGTACAGTCGCCACAACTGCCGCTCCCACGGTTCAGGGCTAAGCGTCTCTTTCTGAAAGACCCGGAGAAACTCGGGCGTTTCCGAAAAACCGGCACCCGGATTGGCGGCGAAGAACTGGTCGGGATAGTGAACGGCGAAATGCCAAGCACCAGCTCCTCCCATGGAGAACCCGCGCACCGCGATTCGATCATCGTCGATCCGGTAGCGGCGTTTGGCGGACGCGAGCGCTTCCAGCACGTCGACCTCGCCGGCCAACTTGAACGCGTTGTTCCAGCGGCCGTAGGGATGCAATACAAAGGCGTCCGCGGGCGTGAAAGTTCCGGGGCTAGCGGCGCGATCGCGGATGAAATTCACCTCCGTCAGCGTTTCCCCGCGGCCGTGAAACCAAAGGTCCAGCCGAAAACGCCCCGATCCACGATCGGAGTAGCTGGACGGGACCACCATGCCATAAGGTTGCACAGAGTCGTCAAGTTTCGATACATAGCCACGCACAACGAGCCCAGTCGCCGCCGTCCATGGCGCCTGTCCGTCGAGCAGCAGACGGCCGCGCTGTTCGCCAATTTCCAACAGCCGCGCCGCGTCGTCGATCTCCTTGGGCTGATGGAATTCCTGGTACGCCAACGCGTCGTGAACCGCCTTGTGGTAAATCGCCACATCCGGCCATAGCTCGCGGGACAACGGATCGGTCCGCTTCCGCAACGCATCGATCAGCGCGCCAAGCTTTGCAAGTCCGACTTCGAGCACCTGCCGTTTCTCCGCCGGCACTTCCACACCGAGCTTCGGCAGCCGGCGCACAACAAGCGGATTGTTGTCCGCCGGACCATCCGCGAAACTAGGGCCCACACCGGCCAACGTCACCAAGAACACTGCCAAAAACACTGCCAGTAACAACCGCAAATGGGGCGCCAGGTAGGTTGTGGTTGCCAAGACAATCGCCGCGAGCCGCGACGTTTGCGTTCTCGGAAGGATCGTTGCGACCATGACTTGGCCTCGCTGTGCTTCGCTAAAAG
>CAIXSC010000085.1 GCA_903921945.1 uncultured Planctomycetaceae bacterium | reverse complement strand
GCCGAGGAACGCCTCGACATTGCCGTCGGCCGCGTAGCCGCGGACCACGCCGCGGCTCGATTCATAAACAAAGTAGGTCGGTTCGGGCGCCGACGGCGTCGAACCGTTCAACGTCAGCGTGTCCGCTTGCGTTCGCAACTCGCTAAGGTCCCTTTGCACGGCGCTGTCGTAATCGCGGATCGTGTTCGCGAAGCTGTCGAGTTTTGTGAGCGCGTCGCGCAATTGGTTGATGTCGGGGGCCGTTGGGGAGGTTAAGGCGAGCAGATTGGTCACGCGCGCGGCTGCTAAACCGACTTCCCAGAGCATCTTCAGCGAACCGGGCAACGCGCCGCCCTTGGCGACGTTAAGGCGATACGTCGCGATGAATTCCGCAAGCTGCGCGGCGGTTGGGGGAGCCCAACCGAAATGGGTCGCCAAGCCGCGATATGCCGCCTCCAGCGCCGAGTCGGAATTGTCGAACTCGCCTTCGCTCGGTCCTTCCCCGGAGCCGCCGCTGCCGCAGAGCGTCAGTTTGGCGAGATTCTCGCCAAGATCCGCCGCCTCGTTGATCGCCTGCCGCCAGCTCTCTCCGTAGCCGAGGTATGGATTGATCGCGGACGCCGCTCCCTGGGTCGCCACATCCACCCAGTCATCTTGGACGTCGGTCAAGATTTGCGATGGGGACCGGCCCGCCGCCTGTCCTTGTACGACTGTTTGCAAACTGGCTTCGATGCCATCCGTGACGAAATCCACCTTGCCCGCAACCGACTCGGCCAGAACAAAACCGAGATTGAAACCGGCGATCGCCCCGCCCGGTCCCAACGCGGCGCCCGCCGTTCCGGCCGCCAGTCCCGCCGCCAACGGCAAAGCTAGCCGGGGAATCTCCTTGGCTAGCGACACGAGATTGAAGACCGTGTCCACGAGCGGTTCGCGGCAGGGATCTTTCGGTTCGCGCGGACGATTGACATTGGTCCCGCCGGGAGGCGTGACGCCGTGCCAACCCGGGTGCGTGATGCCCGTTCCCGGATCCGTGGTTACGCTCAAGCCGTCCGCCGACACGGTCGCCGTGCCTTCGATCACCAGTCGGCCGGTGGTGTGGTCAAAGGAGAGGAAGTTGAGTTGCGTTCCCGGCGCCGCGTTGAAGACATTCGGGAAAGTCATCGGGGCCGGCACGGTGAAGTTCGCGATGCCCGGCGCTTGCACGGTGATATCGAACGTGTGTTCGAGCACGCCCGGAGGGAGCATGTCCCGGACAAGCTCTGGCGGAACGGTGCTCAAACCGATCTGGCCACCAGCGAGACTCTGGCCGTCGGTCCCGATCATGCGTCCGGGAAGGATTTCAATCCTCAGGAATTGCTGCTGCTCGGCGGTCAGGTGCGGCGCTGATTCCGGATTCACGCCGATCGTCGCGCCGGTGGACGCGTTCACCGACTGCAGCAGACTGGTTTCCAGTCGCGGCAAGTACGCGCCAGGCTCCTTCTTGTTGGCGGCCCGCGCCGGGTCCGGTTCCATCGCCGCCATGACGGTGTTCACCGCCCCCGGATCGATCCGCAAATCCAGCACCATTTCCGGGAAATAGATACCGTCCGGCTCGTTGGTTGCCGTCAGTCCGTCGAGCACCAATTTCACGGTGCCCGAGGGGACTTGGCTGAGGTTGAAACGGCCGTCGGCGCCGGTAACGACCACTTGGTCTTCCAGGCCCAACAAATAGACTTTAGCCCCGGCAATCGGCAGTTTGTAAATGTCGTCGGCGGTCATTAGAACACCGTCCGGACCGGCGGCGACGTCGTCCGGAGTGCCCGGCTTCAAGTCGGGGCCAGGGTCGGCGAGCACGCCTACGAGCGAAGTGTTCGCCAGGATGGTCTGGGACACGGTGGTGAAGGTCGAAGTGAACAGGCCACCGGGCGTTCCATTTTTGTCGGCATCCAGTGCTTGGCCGTCAGCGGCGCGGATCAACGATCCGTCGACCGTGATCGTCATCCGCGTTCCACCGGGCATGGCATCGCGGAGAAACAGCCAAGCGAACGTGTTGTCCGCTGCCGGGACAATCGCGGCCGGCAAACGATTGCCCGCCGCGTCGCTGACGTACAAGCTCTGCGAGACCAGCGTGGCCGGATTCACCGCGCGATTGAAGTCGATACGCGGACGGATGGTGACGCCGAGTTCGGCGGCTCCGTCGGCTGGCCAGACCTCTTCGATTCGCAACGCGGGTGGAGCGGCCAGCGCGACGTTCACGCTGGATGTCGTTTGGCCGCCCGCCGCGTCGATCGCGACCACCCGCAGCGTGTGCGCGCCGATTGCCAACGCGCCGAGGTCCAAGCGTTGCGAGAATGATCCGTCCGCGGTGAACGGCAAGGGAGCGAGCGGCGAGTCGTCGAACGCGTAACGCAACGAGACGAGCGCTGAGCCGGTTCCCGAAGCCATTCCGCGCAGCACGGCCCCGTCTTGCAGTGTTGCCGCAGCGCCTGGCGCCGCGATCGTGACAGTCGGCGTAACGGTGTCGAGCGTGAACGAATACGCGAGCACGGCCGTGTTGCCCGCCGCGTCGATCGCGCGAAACTCGACGGCGTGTTGGCCGTCGCTCGATCCATTCACCGCCAGCGGCACATTGAGCGTGAACTGGCCGGCCGGATTGAACGACAGCGGCGCGAAACTGCCCCCGTCGATACGGTAGCTGAGCGAAGCGACGCCGGTCAGGTTATCGAGCACCGAGCCCGTCAACGTGGGAGCGACTCGATAAACTGCGTCCGCGTCTTGCTGGACGACAATGCGTGGCGCGATGACGTCGGCGCGGAATTGGAACGACCGCAGCACTTCCTCGGCCACTTTCCGACCGAGCGTTTGTCCCTCTTGATTGCCAAATTCAAAGTGGATGCCGCCGAGAATCCGGCTGCGTCCGGCTTCGGTCGCGGCCGCCGAGAAGCTGGTGAATTCGCGGGTCACTCCGGGCAGGCCGAGCGAGGTGGTGGTGAAGGTGGTGTTGTCGCCGAATTTCGCGGCGAGGATGGCGGCGGCCGCGGCGCTATAGGTGCTGTGGCCCGAGACGTATTCGGGGAACGCGGGCGTGACCAGCAGCGACGTCCATTCGGCATTGGGTTGCGTGGCCGCGTTGCCGTCGGCGTCGGCTTCGCGGATCGCGGTGATCGGCCGCCAGAGATCGTAAGCGAACTTGGCATCCCAAGCGGCGATCGAAGCGTCGGCGAGCGTCGTGTTCAGTTCGGCGAACAGCCGCGCGTTCTCGGAGACGCTGTTGCCGCGGGCCGCGGCGATCGCATTGGCGATCTGATTCCAATGCCCTGTCGGCGTGTAAGTGCCCGGGTTATCGGCCCAGAACCGCGCGATCTGCGTCTGTTCGGCCGTCCGCGTGGTGCTATCCGATTTGCCCAAAGCCTGGACTTCGTTCAGCGCTGTCGCATACGCGGCACTCTCCAGGCTTGGCGGCGCCGCCGGCCGGAATTGGCTCGGGCTGGCCAGCGAGAACGGCGTCATGGTCGCCCACTGCGGCAGTTGCGCCGGCGCGAAGACGGGGGCGGTCGGTTGCCACTTGCCAGGGCCGCTCTGCGGCGAGTGGGGCTCGAAATCGTTCCAGCCATCCGAGTCGCGCAGGGCGATCATCGCGTCGCCCGCCGCTTGCCCCACGGCGACGCCTTGCGTCTCCGACGGGCCATCCGGAATCGCGCCGAGGCTGGTGGCAAGGAGCGAGTTCAAGGTCGAGCGTTGAGCCGGGTAAGCGTAGATGAGGACTCGATGAGCGGCCGCCGCGATGGCCGCTTCGAGCGACGCGGTGGGGGGCGCCGTGAGGCTCACGAATTGGCTCGGCGTGCCCTCGATGGCGTTCACGGCGTCGAGCACCGCGTTATGGACCATCGCCAGATTCCGCGACGCGACCGGCGGCAAACTGGCGTCGCGCTGGATCGATTCCAGCAGCACGGTGTTCCAGAAGAGGACCGGATCTTGGTACTCCCCTTCCTCCCGCGAAAACTCGCCACGCACCGTGCGTTGATTTCCCGCCAGGTCTTCGACCACGAAGTCGATCGCGTTTTGGCCAGCAGCCAGATCCAGCCCCGGCAATTGAAAAGTCCCCGTGGTGTTGGCCAAGGACGACAGGTTGCGCGTGGGCACTTGAATCGCCGCCGAGGCTTCCGCCGTTCCGACAACGGTCACACGCGTGAACGCTGTCGCCCGGTCGCCAATCGCACCCGAGTCCGAACCGCGCGAAAGGTCGATGGTCGGCGCGGGCGGCGCGGCGGTGTCGAGCCGAAACGTGAATTCGAACGGCGCTGAAACGTTCGACCGGCCATCGACCGTCCAGACCCGCAAGCGGCGCTCGCCGTCCGCCGAACCATCGGTCGCCATCGGCGCGACCTGGAATCCGCCATCGGGACCTACCGGCACAACCTGAACCGGTCCGCCATCCACGGAGACGCGAACATTCACGATACCCGTGTCAACATCGATCGCGCGGCCGAAGATCGTTGGGTCGCGAGTGAGCGAGTCGGTGCTCGAACGCCCCGTGTCGGTGCGGAGCGCGGCGGAAACCGTCGGCGGCAAGGAATCGTTGTTGAGCGCGTTGATGACGCGCAGCGCGTCGAGGGGCGCGACAACACCGTCGGCGGTCACGTCAAAACGTGGCGCGTCGGGAAAACCGCTGCGTGGGGGAAGCGTTCCGTCCTGGGAAGAGACCACGCGGTTGTTCAGTTCGTTGATCACCAGGAGCGCATCGAGCGGGACGACAAGTCCGTCTCGGGTGACATCGTTGGCGACGAATTCGTTGTGCCATCCCGCGTCCATGACACGGCGTTCTTCGAGCGGTTCCAACCAGGCGCGACGCGTGGCGAGCCGCCGCGCCGTCCGTCCGGGCCGTCGACGGCGGCGGAACCACTCGCGGTGCCGCGACACCTCCCCGCGATTCGACGGCTGATTGGTGACGCTCGACGAATGATCGTGTCGCGACATGCATCGCTCCCCTGAAGAATGAAGGACAGCCAACTCGAAGTGGCCCACGACGATGGACGATGGAACCAGTAACAAGCGCGAGAACAGATGGAATGACGAGACCGTGCGCGAAAACCGCGAAAAAACGGTGCGAAAAATAACGGTGACGAGCCTAGCCGTTCGATGTCCGCCACCAGCGGGTGGACCCTAAAAGCCGGATTTTGTAGCCCGTTCGCCATACGATTGTCAACGCGGACTTCCCCCATTTGCGGCGATGGCGTCTTGAAGCGACTCCACCAGTCTTGAAAGGCGCCGCCGACTGGAAGCGGGCAACGCGAGTTTGGGGGGAAACTTCGCTTCGATTTCCGCGACAACCGGCCGACAAAGCCCGGAAAAGCTCGCCTTCAGACGCGGCGTAGTCGCGTCCCCGATGATCTTCCTCGACGATAAACTGTCCCCGTCCATCGCCATCTTCCAGGCAGGAAGCGCGTCACCATGAACACACCGATCAAACCTACCGTCGTGAGCCGCGACGCTTCGTTGCCGGGTGGAGCCGTTTCAGGGGAACCACCCGTTCCAGCCGCCGGGTTGCCGGACGACGTTTCCGCGCAAGTTCGAACGGCGGCTGCGGATTGCATCGAACCGATCTGGGAAGCGACAGCGGTCGCGAGCGCGCCGTCAAATCGCGGAGATTCGGAGAGCGCCGGTTCGTCGGGGCAAAGCGGTCGCGCCGGGGGAAACCGCTGGATCGATCAAGCATGGTTTGTGCTCGGCATGCTGTTTTTCGTGACTCTGTTCCTCGGCCTGCCGATACTCTGGACGAGCCGCGCCTTTTCCAAGCCGCTCAAGGCCGTGATCACAGTCGCGGTCCTGATCGAGACCCTGTTGGTCTTTTGGGCGTTTTACGAAGTCATGGCGTGGAGCTGGCGGCAGGTGAGCGAATCGCTGTGAACACGCCGCTCAGGCCCGTTCGGCGAGCCTTCCCAGAACCATCGGCGGCGACCAAGGCCGCGAAAGGAGCGGTCATGCGGCGCGTTACAACTCGATCATCCGGGGGTCCCAGTTACCCTCTCGCCAAGTTGATGGCCATGGCATCGATCGCCATGCTCGCAGCGTTCACGTCGGGTAGCCCAGCCATCGCAGCCGAAGCATCGGCGCGTCGTGGACGGTTCATTCGCGCCCCGAAACCGGCCGATGCTGCCCCCCCAATACCGCTACGCATCGCGTCAGGGTTTCCGGTCTTGGTCCCGCCCATGCTTGAACCGGCCGAAGCAGAGCCGGCCGAAGCAGAGCCGGCCGAAGCAGAGCAGGCTAAAGCGGAACCGGAAGAGCTGGGACCGGCCCCGCAAAGACCTTTGCGGGCGGAACCGCGGGCGATCCGAGCGCCGTTTTTGGTCGGCCCATCCAACTCGCCCACGTCCGACGTGCCGAAGGTGCGTGTGCCGCTGCGTGCCTCACCGGCTTGGGAACGCTACCCCAAGTTCCAGGGAGGATTCCATTCGCGGCAATTGTATGACTTGGGAGTCCCCACCGGCGACCGCGGCCTCCGGGGCAACAGTTTCTCGATCTATCCGTGGTAGGCCCGCGACCAAGTCGCTCGGGCTGCGTGATCATTGGAAACGCCAACGGCCGACGCAACCACGCTCGCGGTTGCGGCGGCCGAATGCTCGGAGATCGACCTGCGTCGCGGCGGCCAACCCTCTGCGACGAACCGGTCGGCCACGGGACGATCGATGGCGGCGGAGGCTACTTCGCCGCGGCGAAGCGACGGGCAACTTCCGTCCAATTCACCAGGCTCCAAAACGCGCCGACGTAGTCCGCGCGGCGATTTTGGTACAGCAGATAGTACGCGTGTTCCCATACATCGAGGCCGAGGATTGGAGTGCGGCCTTCCATGATCGGGCTGTCTTGATTGGGCGAGCTTTCCACGAGCAGTTTACCGCCCGAGACACTGAGCCATGCCCAGCCGCTGCCGAAGCGGGTCATCGCGGCTTTCGCGAAGTCTTCCTTGAACTTGGCGAAACCACCCAGGTCGCTGGCGATCGCGGCCGCCAGATCGCCCGTCGGTTCGCCGCCGGCGTTGGGACCGATCACGGTCCAGAACAGGGAATGATTCGCATGGCCGCCGCCATTGTTACGCACCACGCCGCGAATGTTTTCGGGAACGGCGGCAAGGTTGGCGATCAGTTCCTCGACGGACTTCTTTTCGAGTTCCGAGCCCGCGATCGCGTTGTTGACGTTCGTGATGTACGCCTGGTGGTGCTTCGTGTGATGGATTTCCATGGTCCGCGCGTCGATGTGCGGTTCCAAGGCGTTGTACGCGTACGGCAAGGCGGGCAATGAATAGGCCATGTCGGAATTCTCCAGGAACGAAGCGGCGGACTCGTCAGGCGCGAACAACCGCGCTCACCCGCCGGCAGGGTGCTCTTCTATAGACCGAGTGTTGCCATCCGGCAACGGGCCGGCAGCTTACCCAAAACCGTTGGCGGCTGGCAATGAGGGACGGCGAGCGTCCGATCCAGGGCGCCCAGCGAATGCGGCGAATCCCCGACGTGCCACGGGCTAGTCGCCGGCCCCGGATCGGCTCAAAATGATGGCCACGGCCGGCTGTCGCCGACCCATTCGCCCGGGCACCGAGGAGCTTTCATGAAGATCGCGTATTTCGACTGTGTGAGCGGCATCAGCGGCGACATGACCTTGGGGGCGCTCGTCGACGCCGGCGTCGAGTTGGCCGCGATGCAGGCCGGGATCGACTCGCTTGGATTGACACCCGTCAAGCTGGTCGCCACCGAGGTCAAGCGGCACGGCTTCCGCGGCATGAAAGTGAAGGTCGAACACGAGCCGGAAAAAGCGCATCGACATTTGCATCACATCACCGAGCGGATCGACGCCAGCACGGTGCTGACCGCTCCGCAAAAGGATCTCGCGAAACGCATCTTTACGCGTTTGGGCGAGGCGGAAGCGACCGTGCATGGCACGACACTCCGCAAAGTACATTTCCACGAGGTCGGCGCGGTCGACTCGATCGCCGACATCGTCGGGGCGGCCGTGGGCCTGACACTTCTGGGCGTCGATCGCATCGTCTGCTCGCCCGTGCCGACCGGCAGCGGCTACATCCAGATCGAACACGGTCGCGTCAGCGTGCCAGCTCCGGCCACCGCGCAGTTGCTGAAGGGGATTCCGCTGGCGCCGAGCTGGGTCGCGGCGGAGCTAACCACGCCCACCGGCGCGGCGATTGTCGCTTCGGTCGCCGACGCCTTTGGACCGCTGCCACCGATGACGATGCAAGCGATCGGGCTCGGCGCGGGTGACAAGGATTTCGCCGAACAAGCCAACCTCTTCCGCCTCATCGTCGGCTCGGCGGCCGACCCGGCGTCGTCGGACCAGATCTGGGTGCTGGAGACCAATCTGGACGACGTGAGCGGCGAGGTCATCGGCCACACGTCGTCGCTGTTGTTCGAAGCCGGCGCGCTGGACGTCTACAACACGGCGATCCAGATGAAGAAAAACCGCCCCGGCGTTACGCTCACCGTGCTGTGTACGGCCGACGCGCTCGCGAAGCTGGAAAAGATCATCTTCCGCGAAACAAAAACGCTGGGGATTCGTCGCTGGCTCGTCAGCCGCCACAAGCTGGAACGCCAACCGCACACGGTCACCACTTCGTTCGGCCCAATCCTCGGCAAGCTCGCCACGCTGCCCGATGGCACCGTCAGTTTCTCGCCCGAGTTCGAATCGTGCCGCCAAGTCGCCACGCAACAGAATGTGCCGATCAAGGACGTGTACGAAGCGGCCACACGGGCCTTTGCCACGTAACAGCACCTGACCAAAACCGGATTGGGGTCCGATGACTGCGTGCCTGTCCAACGGCGCCTCCAGTTCCGCCTGGTCCCGACACTCGCGGCGTCCAGCTGGTTGGCCCGCGATTGGCATTGCGGGCCGTGGCGCGTCGCGCGCGGCCCAGCGGTTGCTTTCCATCGTTTTTCTTGGAGGTAGGTTAGGCGCTCGGAGGCGGCGCGGTGTCTGGCCGGCGTCCGAGCGGGTGTTCGCGACTCGTTTCGCTCGTTTCCTGGTTTCCTATCGTGAGGCATGCTTTCGATGACAGTGTTTCCTTCTTTTTTCGATGCGCGCCCCGACCGGCGAGCGGACCGAAGTTACTCGGCGCATCGCCGCGACTGCGGTCCGTTCGCGCGGCACTCGGATGCGGCCCGCGTGAGCGTGGCCCGGTCGCCGGCGGTTCGTGCCGTCTCGGCCTGCGTGCTCGCTGGATGTTGGCTCGGCGTTTTTTCATTGGCGCTCGGATTGGCAGGTCGCGGGGCCGCAACCGTCGCGGCGGAGCCGCCCAAGG
>CAIXSC010000084.1 GCA_903921945.1 uncultured Planctomycetaceae bacterium | reverse complement strand
TCGAACGGTCGAACGGTCGAACGGTTGAACGGTTGAACGGTTGAACGGTTGAACGGTTGAACGGTTGAACGGTTGAACGGTTGAACGGTTGAACGGTTGACGCCAAGTTGCCCTTGACGGTCGCGGATCGTCAACCTAATTTTTCCATGGACGCGCGTCGGCGGAGCCGTGCGTGTTGGACCACTCCTGTACTGCGAACTTGGCAAGGAGGCCAAACCGCATGAGCGCGAACGTCACGGGCAAAACGGCGACGAATCCGGTTCCTCTCTTGGACGTGGGCCGCGGCAATCGACCGCTCCGCGAAGAATTCCTCGATGCGATGGCGGCGGTGATCGATTCGGGCCGCTTCCTGCACGGTCCGGAAGTGAAGCAGTTAGAAGACAGCGTTGCCGCCCTAAGCGGCGCCCGGCACGCCATCGGTTGCGCCTCCGGCAGCGATGCGTTGCTACTTGCGTTGATGGCGCTCGATATTCGCTGCGGTGACGAAGTGATCGTGCCGAGTTTCACCTTTTTCGCCACCGCCAGTGCTGTCTGGCGTCTCGGCGCCAAGCCCGTGTTCGTCGACATCGATCCGGAGACCTACAACCTCGATCCATTGGCAGTCTCCCGTGCGATCACGCCAGCGACCAAGGCGATCATTCCCGTTCATCTGTTCGGACAATCCGCCGACATGGATCCGCTGCTGGCGATGGCCCGCCACACGGGTGTGGCGGTTATCGAGGACGCCGCGCAGGCGATCGGCGCTTCGTATAAGGGACAAGGCGTCGGATCGCTGGGCGCCATCGGCTGCTTCAGTTTCTATCCGACGAAGAATCTGGGCGGATTTGGCGACGGCGGATTGTTGACGACCAACGACGATCGGCTCGCGGAGCGCCTCCGTCTTTTCGCGGCCCATGGCATGAATCCGCGGTATTACCACCAAGTGGTCGGCATCAACAGTCGGCTCGACACGATCCAGGCGGCGATCTTGAACGTCAAGCTGCGGCATTTGGAAGCGTGGACCGCCGCCCGCGAGGCGAACGCCGCTCGCTATTTCCAGCTCTTCAGCCGTGCCGGCTTGAGCGATCAACTGGGATTGCCGTCAGCCGCCGTGCCCGGACGCCACGTTTGGAATCAGTTCACGGTTCGAGTCCCGGGCGGACAGCGGGACGCCGTCCGAACGCAACTGGCTCAACGCGGGATCGGTTCGGAGATCTACTATCCGGTACCGCTTCATCTGCAACAGTGCTTTGCGCCGCTAGGTGGCCAAATGGGCGACCTGCCGCACACGGAACGCGCCGCCGCCGAAGTCCTCAGCTTGCCGATCTATCCCGAACTGACTGTCGATGAGCAACATCGTGTCGTCGAGGCACTGACAGACGTCCTGCAAGTCCGCCGTAAAGCGGCCGCGTGATCCGCGACATTCTCAGTTCGCCCACCGATGGATTCCACATTCATCATGCCGCATGAACGGAAGCGACTTCTGAATGTCTTTGCTCCGCCACGGTGGACGTCATGGACGCCGTGGACCTGGCTGTCGGTGTTGGTGCTGTTGTCGCTATTGTGGCTGTCCCAGGTTCCCGTGGTCGCCGCGCCGACCACGAAGCCCAATGTGCTCTTCATCATCGCCGACGATCTGACTCTGACGGCGTTGTCGTGCTACGGGAATCCGGTGTGCAAAACGCCGAACATCGATCGGCTGGCCGCGCAGGGCACTCGGTTTACTCGCGCGTTTTGCCAAGGCACCTACTGCGGGCCTTCCCGCGCGTCGTTCATGAGCGGCTACTACCCTCATGCGACAGGCGTGTTGGGCTATACAAATCCCCGCCCGAAGATCGGCGCTCGCGCGACATGGTCGCAACACTTCATCCACCATGGCTACCATGCGACTCGGGTGAGCAAGATTTTCCACATGGGCGTGCCCGGCGATATTGAGCGGGGTGTGGACGGCGCTGATGACGAGGCGTCTTGGACCGAGCGGTTCAACAGCCAGGGGCCCGAGTGGAAGGCGCCGGGCGACGGCGAGACGTTGGAGGGAAATCCCGACGGCAAGAAGCCGGTCGTGGGCGGGAACACCTTTGTGGTCGTCGCGGCGGACGGCGACGACCTGGTTCACGCCGACGGAAAGACGGCCGCCAAAGCCGTCAAACTGCTCCGCGCGACTGCGGGGAAGCCGTTTTTCCTGGCGGTCGGTTTTGTGCGGCCGCATGTGCCGTTCGTCTCGCCTCGCAAGTATCACGAGCCGTTCTTGCCCTATAGCAAGCTGCCGCTACCCGAGAAGGTTCCCGGAGATGGGGACGACATTCCGAAGGCAGGTATCAATTACAAAACCAGCGCGAACATGAAAATGGACGAACGGCGCCAGCGGAAGGCGGTCGGCGGCTACTACGCCGCAGTCGCCTACATGGACGCGCAGGTCGGCAAATTGCTCGACGCGCTCGACCAGTCCGGCCAAGCGGAGAACACGATCGTCATCTTCACCAGCGATCACGGGTTTCACCTCGGCGAGCACGACTTTTGGGCGAAAGTGAGCCTGCGGGATGAGTCCGCGATGGTGCCGCTCATCATCAAAGCGCCCGGTAAGAAGCCGGCCGTGTGTCGTTCGCTGGTGGAACTGCTCGATTTGTACCCCACGATCGCCTCGCTATGTGGCTTGGAGGTGCCTGCGCGACTTCAGGGCAAGGACTTATCGAAGCTCTTCGACGATCCAAACGCGACCGTCCGCGACACGGCGTTCAGCGTCGCGCCATCAAGCCAAGGCTTTTTGCTCCGCGACGACCATTGGGCCTACATCCAATACGGCGAAGATGCCGCGCAGGGGATCGAACTCTACGACATGGAGGCGGACCCCAAGCAATACACCAACCTCGCGGCCACGCCCGCTCATGCCGCGAAGGTCGCCGAGTTCCAAGCAAGGCTCGCGGCGAAGTTGCGCGAGGTGCGAACCAACGATCTGGGTTCAAAATGAAGTCGGAAGATGAAAAGCCACGCGCCGTTGGCCCTGGCCCGTCCATCACTACAGCGTTACGATGTTTGACAGCGCGGAGAATGGACTGGAGCCGACTCCGTTGATGGCAACCACGCGAAACACATAGGACGCGCCACGAGGAAGTTGGGCTACCGCCGAGGGTATGACCGACGCCGATCGCGACAGCATCGTCCACTTGGAAGTCCTCGTATTGCGATAGTAAACCGCGTAGTTGACGATTGGCGATCCGCCGTTGGATTCAGGAGGCGTCCAACTCAACTGAATCTTTGGGCCCGCTACGATCGCCGTGACTCCGGTTGGCGTTCCTGGGAGTGTCGCGGGCGTCACCGCTTTCGCACTCACGGTGTCCAGTCCGATGCCGATGCGATTGATGGCGGCGACACGAAACAGGTAAGCCGTTCCATTCGCCAAGTTGGTGACTGCCACGCTTGTCGCCTTTGAAGGCTGTCGCGCGAACGTGGTCCAAGTTTGACCATGATCCGTGCTGTATTCCACCCGATAGTTCATGATCGGCCCGTCACCGATCGCCGTGGGAGCCTGCCAGCGCAACTGGACGAAACCGTTGCCGCGAGTTCCGACGACATCGCGTACGACATCCGGGACCGCGATGGGAACGACGGCTGCCGTTTCGGCGCTGAAACGGCCAGTTCCATGCGCGTTCGCGGCAGCGATCCGGAAGTAGTATGGCTTGCCCAGCTGAAGATTGGTCCCCGTCGCGAACGTGCGAGTCGAGACACCGTCATTCAATGTCGACCACGGACGGCCTTCGAGTCGGACTTGCACGATGTAGTCGGTGATCGGCGAACCGGCCCAGGTCGGTGTGTTCCAAGAAACTCGCACGGCGCGATTGCCGGGCGTCGTCGTGATGATGCTCGGAGGGGGCGGCAACAAGTCCGGCTCCGCCTCGAATTCCAGGGAAGCGTCCGCTGCCAGGGTGACTCCTGCTTGGTCGTTGGCTGCCAGTCTGGGAAGTGTCAGTCGATAGATTCCCGGCGCCATATTGTCTAGCGTGACCACGGCGGACCGTGTTGCGGCGTCATAGGCCATGGATATTCGGTCGCCGGGGACGGCGTCCAAGCCTGGCAAGGCGACAATCACCCAATCGGCCACCGACAAGCTTGCGCCGACATCGGCCGAGAAATACAGCCGCGCTTGCGGCGAGGTGCCAGGCGCGAAGTCGGCCATGTGCGTCACGGCTGGCGCGATTGCCACTTGGAATTGACCCAGCCGCTCTGGCAATGCCGGAATGGCAAACCCGTCGCGGACTTGGTTCGCGACCAATTCCACGACGTAATCTCCGTTGTCAGTCACCCGCCACAGCCCGCTCGGCGGGGTAACTCGGTAGGTCGCAGTGACTTCACCGCCTTCCCCGGCCACCGCCAAGCGGGTCGCAAATGCCGCAAATCCGTTCGGGCCACGAACGAGGAGATCGCCGAAGTCGATGCTGTCGTTGTCGATACCGTCCGGGTCCGCATAGGTAATGGTGACGTCGAGTGGCGAAGAGCCGGCAACGGTAATGTTCGCCACGCCTGCCATCACCGCGTCGAGTCGCCCTTGATCCATCACGGTGACCATCACTTCGGCTTCGAGATCGCCCAAGCGGGCTGTGATGGTTGTCATGCCAACGCCCTCGCCGCGCACGACACCGTCCGCGTCAACAGTCGCGATCGCCGGTTGGCTGCTGCTCCACGAAATCTGACGTCCAGACATTCGAAGAACCGTGCTGGTATCGCCGGAAGCGAAGCCGGCGAGTCGTCTTGTTTCGCCCACGCCGATCGCCGCTTCGGCGCCGTCGATCGACAGCGTGGTGAGCCCTAATGTCGCGCGGTAGGTCGCGTTAATCTCCGCCGCCGAACGGGCCCGGGACGAAATGCGGAATTCGTCGAGCGCGGCGTTGGCCGAGTAAACCTTCGACCACTCGGTTCCCAGGAAAAAGTTATTCGTCAGGAACACCGGAATACGGATTCCCAGATTCTGAGTGCCGACGAGCACGCCATCGAAATACATTTCCAGATTGATTCCCGAATTGCGCCACGTTACCGCGACATGGCGCCAGACATTGGCCTCCCAATTACTCATGGATGTTCGCAGCGATTCGCCCGAAGTGGTTTCCAACGCAGGCGTTCGTGGATTATCACCATGAGTTAAAAACCAGAACGCGTTATCCCAGTTATCGTTGAGGACCGACAT
>CAIXSC010000083.1 GCA_903921945.1 uncultured Planctomycetaceae bacterium | reverse complement strand
GGGAACGGACGTCGGCCTGAGTCGGCCGGCCGGTCGCGGCGTCCCGCTTGTACGACGGACATCTTGTCCGTCGGCGATCGGGTCGGCTCGCTCGGAGACGGGCGTCCCGTCGATGGGGTGTCGTCGGTGGAAGGGTGGCGTGATTCGACATACTCGCGACGGACAAGATGTCCGTCGTACAAGTCGGAAGATCGGGCATCGAGCGGCCGGTCATCGAGGGGCCGGTCACACAGGGGCCGGTCATCGAGGGGCCGGTCACACAGGGGCCGGTCATCCAGTCGCGGGCTCGAGGTTGAGATTTTCCGTGCAGTCGAAATCGGTTCGCTATCCGACAAGCTCGACGCGATGGAAACAATGCGATCGATCCGTAAAATCGGGCGGTGCGACGGCAACTTCTCGATGCGCGGTTCGCTCGCGGTGGCGGATCGCGGGCCTGCTTCCCGATAGCATCCCGATAGTCAGACGAAAGGCAGCGGCGCCTTCCTCGCTTTCCTCGTCGATCGTTGCTTCACCACTCAATCGCAAGGTGCCGCGATGGCACACACCCATGTTCGTTTGACCCGCGATCACCCATGGCGTTGGTTCACTCGACTCGTCGTGGCCGTGATCGCCACGCACGGGACGGCTGCGATCGCTGTCTGCGGCGAGCCTCTGTGGGAACGCTTGCCGTCACCGACCGCCACGAAGGTGGGTTCGCTCTCCTGCGCCAGCGCCACTTGTCATGGGAATGCCGATGAGCTTTCGCCAGGCGAGTCGATCGCGGGCCATGAACACACGATGTGGGTCGAATTCGATCCCCACGCCAAGGCGGCCGCGACGGTTCAAAGCGCGAGATACCGGGCGGTTCTCGACACTTACCACCGGGGCCTGCCGTCGGGGATGAGCGTCGCCGCAGCGGCGGACCGCTGTGCCGTTTGCCACGACCCGCAGGGGCTGGCGACCACCGGGTCCCGCCCGCAGGGCATCGGCTGCGAAGATTGCCATGGGCCCGCCGAGAAGTGGCTCGCTAGCCATTATCAACGCACGGCGACTCGCGATTCGCTCCGAGCCGACGGATTTCTGGACATGAAAAACCTGGTGACACGCGGCCGAGTTTGCGCCGGTTGCCACGTTGGCGACGCCGAACACCAGCTCACGCACGACATGTACGCCGCAGGCCATCCAGCGCTGCGTTTCGAATTGTCCGCCTACCATGACCTGATCGCGAGAAAGCACTGGCCAGAGCAAGAACGGCTCGGCTTGCCGGCATTCAAACTGCGACTTTGGGCGGCCGGCCAAGCCGCCGTGGCCGATGCCATTCTAGGGCAACTGGAAGCGCGGGCAGCGACCGCCGCGGCTCCCGTGCTGCGTGACGCGCGCGGGGCGAGCGTCACCCCTCGTGAAGATCGCCGTAACGTCCAAGGCGAAGCCGTTGGCAATCACAACCTCGATGATGCGTCCTGGCCGGAATTCGCGGAGTACGACTGCTTCGGCTGCCATCAAAGACTTCGTTCGGTCGCTGCGAGCACGCCGCCAACGCTCGGAGCCGATGGCCAACCGCGAACTTTGCCGGGGCCGGATTCGCAGACTTCCCGCTTGCAGGCTGTCGCCGCGCGTCCGGGAATCCGCGAGCAACTGTCCCGCGCCGCGACCGATCCCCAATCCACCGCGGCTCCACTGCGATCCGTCGGTGGCATACCCGCATGGCAACCTTGGAATCAAGGACTTGGCGGCGTCATCCCCGACGCCGTCTTCGCTCCCGCGAGAACCTTGATGGAGGCCCGATTCGCTTCCGATCCGGCGGCGGTCCGAGCGGCAGCCCAAGCCGGTCGACGAGCACTCCGCGACTCCCCCACGGGACCTTTGGGATGGACGTGGTCCGATCTCGCGGTACCCGCAGTGCTAACAACGACAGGCCAGCCGCAGCCAATCGAAGACAATTCCCGGGAGAACGTCGAACGATTGTTCGTGTTGCTCGAGTCTATTCCCGCGACTCCGGTCGACTGGAGCGATGCCAGCCAACGGTGGCTCGCCTTGAACACGCTTGTGCGAACTTTCCGCGACGAGCGTCGTCGAGGTTCCCTTGAGGCCCACGAATCGCCCAGCCTTGAACGCTTGGCGGCATCGCTGCGATTTGGTTCCAACGATTTCGACTGGCCTCGTTACGACTGGACAGGCTTGCCCGGAACGCCGCTGTCGGGCAAGCCATCGGCGACCGCAGTGCAAGCTGGAAAAGCGGGAGAACGGGAGATTCCGTTAGCCCCTGCGGCGGGAAATGCGGCGGGCAATGCGGCGGTCCCTGCGTTGGCCCCGGCAGCGGGCGATGGGTTGGGGAATGCGCCGCCGGCTGCGGCGGGCGATGTTTCCCTGGATCCCTTACCGGATCTCACCGCGATCGGATTGCAATTCCGCGCCATAGTCGGACAATTGAGGGC
>CAIXSC010000082.1 GCA_903921945.1 uncultured Planctomycetaceae bacterium | reverse complement strand
GGTGGGCGGCCAGGGGATGCCCGGGTTCCTGGAACGGCTGCGCACCGCGAGCCTGGCCACGGTTGACGAGTCCAACCGTCCCGCCTTGGCGAAACTTGCGGAACCCGCTCTAGCGCCCGACGAGCCGCTTCCGCCCGCGCGGCCGGTTGTTCAAACCTGGACCGTCGACGCCCTGCTGCCGATCGCGACCACGACCGCGACGGCGGGGGCGGGGGCCGCAGCGAACGCGCCCGCGAACGTGCCTGAAAACGCGAACGCGAACACGAACGCCACCGACGCGGGCACGCGCACGGCGGCTGCCGCTCGGGGCGAGCGGGTGTTCCAGGCGGCGTTGTGTTCGCGTTGCCATCGCGTGGGCGTGCGTGGACCGGCGATCGGTCCGGATCTGACGCATGTCGCGCAGCGTTTTAGTCGCCGGGACATTTTGGAGTCGATCGTGCGTCCGTCCTTGTCGGTCGCTGAGCCATATCGCAATGCGCGGATCGTGACCGAGGACGGCAAGGTGATGACTGGACGCGTGGTCAGCGCGGGCGACTACCGGTCGCAAAGTTTGAAGTTGAACACCGACCCGCTGCGTCCGAGCCAGTGGGTGGAGGTGGACAAGCGGACGATCGCCGAGTTTCTTGATTTGGGAACCTCGCCCATGCCCGAGGGGCTCTTGAATCCGTTCACTCGGGAAGAAATCGCCGACTTGCTGGCCTATTTGGAAGCGGGCCCGGCAAACGTCTTGACCAAGGCACGCGGTTTGCCCTAACGAGGAAGCGACAACCAGAGTCGCTTGAATTCGCACGAACCCTATCGCCTTGCTGCCCACTCGGCGGGCGGCCATTGCCGCGCGACTGGGCATCGCCGCGCCCGGGCACGTATCGAGCCCGGCTCGTGGCTTGTCGGGGACGACGCTGGTTGGGAGATTTGGCGGGCAGCCATTAAACTCGGAGAAGGCACAGGCGACGATGAGCAATATGCAGACGCAGTCGGCGGGCGGGACGCGTTTTCCGAGCTACGACACGGAGGGCTTCTACGACGAGATGTTTTTGCCGGACGGCGAGCCGCGGGCGCGGGCCGAATGGCTGGCGTGGCGGCTGCGGCAATTGTCGGACGGCGAACTGACTCAACGCCAAAAGGCGGCCGACTTGGCGTTGCTGAACATGGGCATCACCTTCAACGTCTACGGCCATTCCGCCGGCACCGAGAAGATCTGGCCGTTCGATCTCATTCCGCGAATCATCGAGAGCCAGGAGTGGAAGTCCATCGAGGACGGCTTGCGGCAGCGGATCACCGCGCTCAACCTGTTCATCGACGACATGTACCACGATCAGAAGATCGTTCGCGACGGGTACTTTCCCGAGTACATGGCCAGTTCGGCGAAAAATTTCCTCAAGCCCTGCCAGGGGCTCGACCCGCCCCGCCGCCGCTGGTGCCACATTACGGGCACCGATCTCATTCGCGATTCGGACGGCCAGGTGTATGTGTTGGAAGACAACCTGCGATGTCCGTCGGGTGTGTCGTACGTCATTGAAAACCGCGAGGTGATGAAGCGGACCTTCCCGCAGCTCTTCCAGGGGCTCTCGGTGTTGTCGGTGGAGGACTATCCCGAGCATCTGCTGAAGATGCTGCAGTACATCGCGCCGCCGTCCGCCGGCAACGATCCGACCGTCGTGGTGCTAACGCCCGGAATCTACAACTCGGCGTATTTCGAACATTGCTTCCTCGCGCAGCAGATGGGCGTCGAGTTGGTGCAAGGTTCGGATCTGGTCGTGAACGACGGCTACGTGAAGATGCGCACGACGCGCGGACTGCAACGCGTGGACGTCATTTACCGGCGGATCGACGATGAGTTCCTTGATCCCAAGACGTTCCGAGCCGATTCGACGCTGGGCGTCCCGGGGCTGATGGACGTGTACCGGGCGGGCCGAGTGGCGCTCGCCAACGCCCCGGGCACTGGCATCGCCGACGACAAGGCCGTGTACGCGTACGTGCCGAAAATGATCAAGTACTATCTGGGCGAGGAGATGAAGCTGCCGAACGTGCCGACGTTCCTGTGCGCGGACGAGAAGGAGCGGGCGCACGTTCTGGCGAATCTGGACAAGCTGGTGATCAAACCGGCGAACGAATCGGGCGGATATGGCATTTTGCTCGGGCCACGCGCGACTCCCGAACAGTTGGCAAAGTATCGCGAGTTGATCGAAGCGAATCCACGCAACTACGTCGCGCAGCCGATGATGTCTCTGTCGCGTGTGCCGACGCTGGTTGGCGATCATCTGGAGGGTCGCCACGTCGATCTGCGTCCTTACATCCTCTATGGCGAGGACATTTTCATTTTGCCGGGCGGATTGACTCGTGTCGCGCTCGTCAAAGGTTCCCTGGTCGTCAATTCTTCGCAAGGCGGCGGCAGCAAAGACACCTGGGTTCTGAAAAACCATACGCCACGTGTGCCCGCTCCCGTTGTCGTCTGAGCGTTCCGCGGTCCGTTCGCCACCTCCAGCCGTGATTTTCCGCCATGCTGAGCCGAGTCGCCGATTCGCTGTTTTGGATGTCGCGTTACGTCGAACGGGCCGAAAACGTCGCCCGTTTCATTGACGTGAATTTGACGTTGTCGCTGGACTTGGGTCCGGACGCGCCGCATCAGTGGGACCCGCTGATCTATACGACGGGCGACCACGAGGATTTCTATCAACGCTACGGGGAAGCGACGCAATCGAATGTGCTCGCTTTCCTCACGTTTGACGAAGCGAACCCCAATTCGATCCTCTCCTGCTTGCGGTCGGCCCGCGAAAACGCGCGGACGGTCCGCGAGATGATCAGCAGCACGATGTGGGAGGAGCTGAACAAGTTCTATTTGCTCTTGCGGTCCGCAACCCAACCGCAGGTGGTCGCGGCGCCGTTCGAGTTCTTCCAGGCGATCCGCGACGCGGGCTATCTGCTGGAGGGCGCGACCGAGGCGACGATGTCGCACGGCGAGGCATGGCACTTCCGACGGATGGCACGGTTGCTCGAACGGGCCGACAAAACCTCCCGGATTTTGGATGTCAAGTATTTCGAACTGTCGCCGCCCAGTGTCGACGCGGTTGTTTCGTTCGATACGCTGCAGTGGGCGGCGCTGCTGAAGTCCGCCAGCGCGCTCGAAGCTTACCGCAAAGCGGAAGGCCGGATCGCGCCGCATTCCGTCGCTCACTTTCTGCTGATGGACCGCGATTTTCCCCGCGCTGTCTATTTCTGCTTGCTGCGAGCCGAACAATCGTTGTTGACGATCACTGGCGGAACGCCCGGCTCGCACCGCAACGCCGCCGAACAACGCCTGGGACGGCTCCGCGCTGAATTCGATTACATGTCGATGGACGAAGTGATCGCGCGGGGCCTCCACGAGTTCATCGATGGCTTCCAAAAACACCTGAATGAAGTCGGCCACTCGATCCACGAAACATTCTTCGCCGTCCAGAATGCCTCGTGAGCGTTGGAAGGCGTGACGGGATGAGAGGATTCGGTGCATGGAGGGTTCAGGCGGGGCGAGGTGGCGATGGATGATCGTGGAGTGACTTTTGTGGCAACAAATGGCGGGAACCAGTGAATGCCCTTGAGGCCCGCTTCCAAGGCGTATTCCGGCTTCGACCAACCACGAGCAGACTTCGATCGACGAACCTCGTTTCGACAAGCGACTTGACCTTCAGCCCCATGACCGCCCCAAAACAACCTCTGCTTCCTCAATCCTGAAACCTCCACACCCTGACCCCCGCTCCCTCTCATGTCCATCCGCGTAGCGCTCCATCACGCCACCAGTTACGAGTTTGACCGGTATGTTTCGCTGGCGCCGCACGTCGTGCGGTTACGGCCGGCGCCGCACTGCCGAACGCCGGTGGCCAGCTATTCGCTGCGAGTGACCCCGAAGGAACATTTCCTCAATTGGCAGCAGGACCCGCACGGGAATTTCCTCGCGCGATTGGTGTTTCCCAAGCCCGCGAAGTCGCTGCGGATCGAAGTGGATTTGGTCGCTGAGATGACGGTGATCAATCCGTTCGACTTCTTCCTGGAACCGGACGCCACCTATTTTCCGTTCGAGTACGAAACCTGGCTGGAATCCGAATTGCGACCCTATCGGCAGGCATTGCCGGCGGGCCCGCGGATGCAGGAGTTGTTGCGGGACGCGCCGACGGTCGCGAGCCGCGACAAGATGCGGACGGTCGATTTCCTGGTCGCGGTGAATCAGCTCATCCATCATCGCGTGCAGTATCTGATTCGAATGGAACCAGGTGTTCAGACCTGCGAGGAGACGTTGACCCTGGGCAGCGGTTCGTGCCGCGATTCGGCGTGGCTGCTCGCTCAGGTGTTGCGGCACTTGGGGTTGGCTTCGCGGTTCGTGTCCGGGTACTTGATTCAGTTGACACCGGACGTGAAGTCGTTGGACGGTCCTTCCGGCGCCGAGCGGGACTTCACCGATTTGCATGCTTGGACGGAAGTTTATCTGCCGGGTGCGGGCTGGGTCGGGCTCGATCCAACGTCCGGATTGTTCGCGGCCGAGGGGCATTTGCCGTTGGCGGCGACGCCTGATCCGACATCGGCGGCCCCGGTGACCGGTGCGATCGATCCGTGCGAAGTGCAGTTCGACGTGTCGATGAAGGTCGAGCGGGTCCATGAGGATCCGCGAGTGACCAAGCCGTACACCGAGGACCAATGGCAACGGGTCGACGCGCTCGGCCGGGAAGTCGACGCGCACCTCCAGCGCCTCGACGCGCGGCTTACCATGGGCGGCGAACCGACGTTCGTGTCGATCGACGACATGGACGGCGCCGAATGGAACACCGCCGCCTTGGGTGTGCGGAAGCGAAAGCTGGCCGGCGATCTGTTCCGGCGATTGTCGAAGCGGTTCGCGACCGGCCCGCTGCTGCATTTCGGCCAAGGAAAGTGGTACCCCGGCGAGTCCTTGCCGCGGTGGGCGCTGGGATGTTACTGGCGGAAAGACGGCGAGCCAATCTGGCACGATCCGCAGTGGATCGCCGAGGACCTGGCGGCCTACGAGTTCGGCGAAGGGGACGCCAAACGTTTCATCCGCGCCCTGGCGGAGCGTTTGCACGTTCCTCCCGACTACGCGATTCCCGCCTACGAAGACGTCTGGTACTACCTGTGGAAAGAGCGGCGGTTACCTGTCAACGTCGACCCGCTCCAGTCGCGGTTGGGAGAGCGCGAAGAACGCGAACGATTGGCGAAAGTGTTCGAACGCGGCGTGCAAACGGTCGTCGGATTCACGTTGCCGCTGCGGGCCGAATCGCCGCATGCGACACGAACCGGCGCGCCGGGCTCGGTCGCCACCGGGCCGCATTCCGACGAGATCGAATGGCGGAGCGGTCCGTGGTTCTTCCGCCAGGAGCACATGTTCCTGATTCCAGGCGACTCGCCGATGGGGTTGCGGTTGCCGCTCGATTCCATCCCCTGGGTGGCTGAACAAGACATTCAACATGTTCATCAGCTCGACCCGTTCGCGGAACGCGGCGCCTTGCCATCCTACGATCGGCGGCAACGCCAAGTCGAAAATGGACGGTTGCGATCGATGGCGTGGGGACGATCCGGCGTCGCCGCGCGGGAACGTCAACTCATCCACCAAGTCGCTGGCCTCCCCAATTGGCCAGCGGACGCGTTGATCCCCGACGGATTGTCGCCTGACGCATTGTCGAGAGACGCATTGTCGCCCGATGGCTCGAATCCCGAACGCGCCTATCCAGGTAGGAACGGGGCCGCTAGCGGAAATGGAACGGCTGGCGGAAACGGAACCGCTCGGGGCTACGGCGCGGCTGACGGAAGTGGCGCTGCCGACGGCTACGGGGCCGCCGACGGCTACGGGGCCGCTGGCGGAAACGGATTCGCCAGCGGAAACGGCGCGACGCGGTCGCGTGGCGGTGCGAGCGGCGCCATGGCCTCGCAGGCGATGCCGAAGCCGGGCGAGTCGGCTGCCGGCATTGTTCGCACGGCGCTGTGCGTGCAGCCGCGGGACGGCGTGCTGCATGTGTTCATGCCGCCCTTGAGTCGGTTGGAGGAATACTTGGATCTGGTGTCGGCGGTCGAGGCGACGGCGGCCGAATTGCGAATGCCGGTGCGGATCGAAGGCTACACGCCGCCGCACGATGATCGCGTCCAATTGTTCAAGATCACGCCCGACCCGGGGGTGATCGAGGTGAATACGCAGCCGGCCGCGAGCTGGACAGAGTTGTCGGCGAACACGGCGACGCTGTACGAGGAAGCGCGGCTGTCGCGGCTGGGGACCGAGAAGTTCATGCTGGATGGCCGCCACACTGGAACAGGTGGCGGCAATCACATCGTCATGGGCGGCCCCACACCGGCGGACAGCATTTTCTTGCGACGGCCGGATTTGTTGCGGAGCATGGTGTCGTATTGGTTGAACCGACCGTCGCTCTCGTATTTGTTCTCCGGGTTGTTCATCGGGGCGACAAGCCAAGCGCCGCGGGTGGACGAGGCGCGCCACGAGGCGGTTTACGAACTCGAGACGGCGTTCACTCAGTTGCCGGAGAGCGGCCCGGTGCCGCCTTGGCTGGTTGATCGCGTGTTCCGCCATCTGCTGGTCGACGTGACGGGCAATACGCATCGCGCTGAATTCTGCATCGACAAG
>CAIXSC010000081.1 GCA_903921945.1 uncultured Planctomycetaceae bacterium | reverse complement strand
CTCTCGCTCGATCCGCAAACCGCCAAGGCCTATCACGACGAGACGCTGCCGCAGGACACGTTCAAAAGCGCTCACTTCTGCAGCATGTGCGGACCAAAGTACTGCTCGATGCGGATCACCGAAGACATCCGCAAGATGACGGTCGATGGCCAACTGGTCGCGAACTCGGAGGCGCCGGATCTCCACGGGCACGGGACCGCGACTGCGTCCTCCACGACGGTCGCGCTGAATGCGTCAGCAAACGCCGACTCGGCGAGCGGCGCTGCCAACGCGACGCTTGAACGCCCCGCCGCCGCGACGCTCGTTCAACTGGAACCGGCGAAAGCCTAGGCTTCGGCCGAGGTGCGCGGAACACGCGGGAGAAGCCATGGCGGGCGGTTTCCACGACGGAGACAACGCGGCGACGGATCGAAGGCCACGAGCGGTCGATGCGAACTTCGATCGCTCCGCGCCGGCTGCGACCCCGACGGCTGCGACCCCGCCGGCTGCGACCCCGCCGGCTGCAAGAGCGTGCGCTGCGACCGCGTCCGCGTCGGTCGCGGCCGATAACGCTGCGTCCACCGGTACCGTGGCCGCTCGTAGCCTGGTTGCCCGGCCGCTATGGTTCGATCTGACATTTCATGCCTTTGTGACCACCCAGTTTTTGGGCGCGTTCAACGACAATCTCTACAAGCAGATTGTGCTCTTGTTGTTCGTCGCGGTGCCGGTGGCGGGCGGGGCGACCCGCGACATGCAATGGCTGGCACTCCTGTTGTTCTCCCTGCCGTTCATCCTATTTTCCGGCCTGGGCGGCTACCTGTCCGACCGCTATCGCAAACGGAGCGTGATTTTCGGTTGCAAAGCGGCCGAGGTGGCGATCATGGCGTTGGCGGTCGCCGGCTTCGCCGCTTTCGACCGTTACTCGTTAACCGGCCCCGTCGTAGCTCTGCTGAGCGGCGTGTTGTTTCTGCTGGGTGTGCATAGCGCGTTTTTCGGTCCGAGCAAATACGGCGGCCTGCCCGAGTACTTTTCCGGCCCGCGGCTGTCCGCGGTCAACGGCGTGGTGCTCATGACCACTTTCTTGGCGATCATTTTCGGAAGCGTTTTGGCCGGCACGTTGCTGGAACAGTTTCGGGACCGCTTGGCATGGAGCGGCGCGGTGTGCGTCGGCATCGCGGTGGCCGGTGTCGCCACGGCGTCGCTCCTACCGTCGCTCTCCCCCGCCCTGCCCCAACTGCGCTTCTCGCTGGACATGCTCACGGTCCCCCGCGACGTGCGACAATTGCTCGTCGCGGATCGAGGGCTTCGCGCGACGCTCGCCGTTTCAACCCTGTTCTGGCTGGTGGCGGCCATTGTGCAGCCTGCCGTGAACGCGCTTGGCAGTTTGCAATTGAAAGTTGGCGAGGTGCGTACGAGCGTCCTGGTGATGACCATCAGTGTCGGCATTGTCGTGGGCAGCGCGCTGGCCGGTGTCTGGCTGCGGTGTGGCGGCGGTCCCGCGATTTCCCGCTTCGCCGCCTGGGGCATGATCGCTTGCCTCGCAGCGCTTGCCGTGCAACACGGCCCCGACCGACACCTGCTTGGCTATAACGGCAGCATCGCGGCGCTCGGGTTGCTCGGCGCGGCCACCGGTCTGTTCGCCGTTCCCCTGAATGTCTTTTTGCAGTCGCGTCCACCGAGCGGTCTGGTCGGGCGAGTGATCGCGACCCAAAACTTGTTGAACTGGATCGGCATCTTCGTCTCCAGCGGTTTGTATTGGCTGGCGAAACAATGTCTGGCATGGCTGGAATGGCCTGACAACGGCCTGTTCGCCGTGACCGCCGGCTTGATGTTGCCGATCGCGATCGGCTACACGCCGCAAGTGGCGCGTCGCGGCGACGACAACCAAAATGGCGACAACCAAGATGGCGACAACCAAGATGGCGGCCACCAAGATGGCGGCGACGGCGGCATGTCTGCCAGGTTGACCGCTTCCGCGACGAACGCGCGCCCCGCGGATTCGGCGGCCACAACTGACTGAGGAACCCGCGCGGGCAGCGACCCTGTTCGCGTCTTAACTGCTTCCAGTGCTCGCTCTTGTTGTTTGAATTGACGTCACACCGATTGGAAAGGACTCGCCACG
>CAIXSC010000080.1 GCA_903921945.1 uncultured Planctomycetaceae bacterium | reverse complement strand
TGTTCCAACGGTCATGCGTGGCGAATTGCCGCTGGCCGGACGAATGACCTCGATATTGACGCGGGCTGTTCCGCCGCCACTGGCGGGCGGCATCAATTCCGCGGTCGCTTTGCCCTCGCCATCCGTTGGCACTTCGATCTGCGTGTCGTTGTTGGCGAAACGCGTATCGAGTCCTTCCAGCGAATACCGCACAAGCCAGGCGGAGTGGGGCGAGGCATCGGTCGCGCGCGTCACGGTGGTAGTCAACAACGCCGATTCGCCGGCTCGGGCCACGACCGGCGTCGGAAACTCCCACCGCGCGTCCAGCCAATGAATGATCGCGGTTTGCTTCCGCCGATCCCAGCCCTTCGCCTGCGGAGCCCAGCAAGTCACATGGCTGGTGCCTTCCGTCGGCGATGTCACGCTGATCCAAGTTTGTCCCTTCGCCACCCGGACGTCGTCTTTCGGAGACGGAGTGCCACGAGTAATCATCTGGGATTCGTGGGACGTGTATCCAACCGCGAAATCACCGGTCATCTTTCGCGGCGTTTCTTGAAACCACCGCTGGACCGAGTCGGCACCCACATCACCCACTTCGACGATCATCCCTACGCTATCCGGCGCCATCATCCACTCGACAGGCTGTCGCATGATGAAGCGGCCATCCGGCCCGCAGTAGCCGGCGAGCAACACGACATCCGTGCCCACGGGCGCGACCACTTTGGCCGGAACCAGCTTCAACTGGCAATTGCCGGCTGGCAAGGCGGGCGAAAGCGGCCCTTGGGCGGACTGAGGGTCGGCGCAGGCGGAACGGGGAACGGAGGCGACTGGCGCAGTCGCGCCAAGCTCGGATGCCGGGCACGGGGCCGGCTTGGGCGGCGCCACAAATGCCGGCTTCGGCGCGCAGCTTTCGAGTGTTGTCGACGCCGGACTGGGAAGAAAAACCCGATCTCCGGAGGGATCGATCGCCGGCAAGCGAAACCGTGCACAACCCGATCCGGCAACCGCCCAGAAGACTGCCAGTCCGATCAGCATCGCACAGCTCGCCGCACTGCGCCCTTGTGCCACCGCAGCCGGGCGAGCGGCCGATGACGCGCGGACCAGCATTGACATGAGCGAGAACGACGGCTCGTGCGCAGGCGCTGGCGGGTGCGCAGGCGCTGGCTCGTACGCAGACGCTGGCGGGTGCGCAGGCGCTGGCGTGTGCGCAGGCGCTGGCGTGTGAGCGAACGCTGGCGTGTGAGTCGGCGATGACGTCGCAGTTGGCGCGAGCGACCGAGGACAGGCGGGCGCAGCGCAGCCGGGGACCGCCCGCGCGTGTCGCGGTTTCGAGCCGGGGACAGTGCCCGGTCGCGAGGTGGAATTGGGGACAGTCGGGTTACGCGTCATGCGGCTTCCTGGGGCGAGGATGGCGCCGAAGGGGCCACTCTCGCTTCCTGCGGAAAACCTAGCACCCGGCGTTGTCACCCGAACCGGTCGATCCAGCCATCTTGAGGCGAAATGGCGGCAAACTTGCCAGAGCGGCGCGCGAATTGACGGTTGCGCCGGTTATGACAGCCAAGCCGCGCATCGACAATTTGTTTCGGGGCGGCGAAGGAATGGCCGACGCGTCACAGCCCTCGAGCACGGCCGAAGATGCCGGTCGCGTACCAGATTCCGTTCGCACCGCGCTTCATGTCGTAGCCGAAGAATGTGTGGCGGCCGGATACAGCCGACCAGTGGCCTGAGGATTGCCGCCAACTGTGAACGCATTCGATGGCCGCCGCGAACAGGTCTTGCCCCGGCCAGCTCTCCGCGCACACCTCCTGGGCGACCAAGCCAGCAGGCAACCGTGCGTTGATGCGATGAAACCGGTGATCCCACGCATGGTGGCCCTGCACGCCAATCGAGGCCTGATGCATCGAGTGCTTTTCCGCTTCCTCCATAAGCAACGCGGAACTGAGGCCGTCGGTGCTTTTTGGCGTCTCCGGGTGCAATCGAACCGCGTAAATCAAGGTCCGTTGGGTTAAGCTGCCTGCGGGAAGTTCCAACAGAATTCGAAGGGCGGCCACGGATGGAAATCGAGCCGCGTCGCCTCGGCCAGTAACCGGCACCAAGCTGATCACTCGACCGTACGTTCCTCGCTCGGGCGATTGCAGGTCGATGACCGCGAGTCCCGAGCGGCCGTGCAACTCGGCGAACGCGGGGTGGTTGCCCAACGCGTCGCGCTCCGCTGCCGTCGCCGGCTGGCTGGCGTCGCAAGTCGCCAGAGTATGGCTCGAAAGCGAAGCACGCAGCGAGCGGATCTGCGACAGCTCCGACCGCCACACGGCCGCCGCGTTCCGCTCCGACGGCTGCCACAGCTGAAGCAGGAGCAGCCGCTGCTGCCGTTCCGCCAGTCTCCATCCGTCACCATAGCTGTCGAGCCAGCCGAGTGGCGTGTCATCGGAATCCGTGGGTGAGACCGGAGCGGCCGTGGTCGGCGGTTCCGCGGATGCCTGGCGGGTTGGTGTGCCGAGAGCCAGCCATGCGAGGAACGACGCGAGCAACGCGGCAAGGCCTGCGCGGGAGCGGCAGGTAGTCGTAAGCCGGCCTGATGGTGGGGAGAACGCCACGGCAATAGTCCTGATTTTTCGGGCACGGACGGCTAACGAAGCGGACGCGAAGCGAAAGGGGCTCCTAAAGTCTACAGCCGCATCCATTCACAAGGAAGAATGGGGTGGATGGGTTCTTTGCGGGTTTTGGGGTGTCTTGGATGACCAGTCGGATAGCCAAGAACCGACGGCAAGCGAGGTTGTCACTCAAAAAAACCGTCTGGGACGACAATAAGGGTTGCACAGAATAGGTGATGTGAAGAAGATGCAACGCGGTCGGAGCTTTTCTTGCCGCCATCCTGGCCAAGCCCATGCGACGGGTCAGACGCGGAACAGGGAGGGGGCTTTGTGGCACTCACGGAGAATGCAACGGAAGGCGGAGGAAACACAGCATGAGCATACGTAACTGGTTTGCGGTGATTGTCACGTTACTGTCCATGGCCTTTGGCTGTGGGCTTGTTTCGATCGCTTTCCCCCAATTGGCTCGGGGGGGAGCGGCGGCGGGACAACCGTTGGCTGCTGACGATTCGACCCAAGATGCGTCTGGGAAAGAAGCCGCCGCATCCAAGGTGGAAGGCAATGGCCAGGCTGCCGAAGCGGAGGCGGCGGGGCAGGAGGGGAAGGCAGCGGACCCAGCCCAGGGCGAAGCGTCGTCGGCCAAAGTGCCACTGCCCGTCGAGGCTCCACCGCGTCCGGATCGCGAACCCTATCGTCCGATCGACTCGACGGAGGTCGAGCGGGCTCGACGGACTTTGCGGGAACGCCTTGACGGTTTCCTGCAGCGATTGTCGTCCGATCCGGCGCCGGTGCGCGACGGTTGGAAACGCTTCGTGCAAACGGACCTCATCGAATCCGCGGTAGGCGCCGCCCAATTCGACTCGAAATTGAATCAGACGATTCGCAAGCGATTGTTTAGCGACAAGGCGGGAATGGAGTTCACCCCCGTTTTGGCGTTGCGTCGGGCGTACGAGGATTTCGCCGAGTTGCAAGAGGTGGCGGGCGCGGAGAGTCCCGCTGACTTGGTTGGGCGATTGCAGGACGAGGCCCGAACGCGAATGGAGACGCTCGAGGCTACGGGAGCGAATTACGAGTTGTCTGAAATCGGAACCCGCATCGGGCGTCTACGCCGCTTGAAGCAGGCACCGAAGCTTGTCGAGTCGCTTGACAGCCGCTTTAGTCGCGAGAATCTGTTTGTGCGGGCGACCCAGCGGCTCATCGCCGCCGGTGTCGAGCAGGATGTGGACGAGTCGTCGGCGGTGACCGATTCCATCCTTGGAGTGAGTGTCATTGGCGATGCTCGGTTGCGCGGTCGCGTGACTTTGGGGATGGTGCCGAGCGAAGATCGTGGTCGGTTTGAACTGTTGCTGAACGGCAAGGCGCTTTCGTCGAGCACGGGGTATCGGGGTTCGGTGACCTTGTTCTCCACTTCCACGACCGCGGTGATGGCTCGCAAAACGCTTGAGCTCGATGAACGCGGATTGACCGGCGACCCCGCGGTCGCGGCCTGTTCCACCGACAACTCGCTGAACGACATTGCGGCCAAGTGCTGCTTGATCGAGCGGATCGCTTGGAAGCGGGCTCAGCAGAGCCAGGGGCAGGCGGAAGCGTTGGCGTCGGCATCCGCGGAGCGTCGTATTGAGTCGCGGATGGACGCTCGCGCGGCGGATTTGATGGCGAATGCCAACAAGTCGTATCAGGACAATGTTCGCAAGCCACTGTTGAGGCGGGATGGATTTCCGCAGGCCCTGAAGTTCCAGACAACCACCGAGCATCTCTTGGGACGTTTGTTGCAGCGGAACAACGGTCAATTGGCGGCCCCAACAGATCCGCCAGCGCCTGTGGAAGGCGGTGACTTGTCGGTGCGGATTCACGAGTCCTACGTGAGGAACATGGGCGAGTCGGCGGTGGGCGGCTATCGCTTGACCGACGTCGAGTTGGAGAAGCTGTACAAGGATAATGGCCGCGAGGTGCCGGAGGAACTTCAAGTCACGGACACGAGCACGCGGTGGGGCTTTACGTTCGCTCCTTTGAGTCCCATCGAAATCAAGTTTCGGGAGAATCAGCTCCTGATCACGGTGACCGCTTCTGAATTCGCGTCTGGCGAGCGAACCGATCGTCCCGATGTGCGGCGGCTGATGCGTATTAGCGCGACCTACAAGTTTGAACAAGCGAACGGCATCGCGGAATTTGTTCGCCAAGAGGATTATCCCAGTACGGAGTACGTTCCCGTTCCTGGACGTGGTCGCGAATCGCTGCGCGAGGTTACGGTGAAGCGACTCATGGCACGCAAGTTCAACGCCATGCTGAAAAAACGGCTGCCTGCCAGTTTTGCGCTACCCGGACGTTGGGCGGCTGGTGGTCAATTGGTTGCGAAGGGGTGCGTGCCTGCCAGCGAATGGTTGTCGATGGCTTGGGAAATGGCGCCGCTTGCCGCTGTCATGCCGCCTGCAAAGCCGGAACCGGCTCAAGAGCCCGCAAAGCCGGAAACGGCGCAAGAGCCCGCAAAGCCGGAACCGGCGCAAGAGCCCGCAAAGCCTTAAATCTTGGGATCGCGAGCGATCATTGGCGATGGTTCGCGGATCGGCACAAGCCATCCGCCGCAAGCGCGACTGGCAACTCAACCCCGGACGGCAGCCGCAACCGCGAGTGGCTGCCGTCGACAGCCATGATGACAATTCTCGTCAGACAGTCTAACCACTGGCCCCTCTCGTTCTTGGATCGGGCTTGATGTTGACCGAATTCGGCTCGCTTGACAGGATACAGCGAGAGTGTGGCTGGCTGGCTCGGGTGGATGGCCGGCTCGGGTGGCTGGCTGGATTCCGTCGCCGATCTGTGGTCGCGGGGGGAGGGGCCAACCGTTAGGGCGATTGGTTTGAGCGAAGCGGTTGAGGCCTCTCGGCGATTGAAGGCGGGAAGCGCAAAGGAGGGTTGCGTCATGGAGCGATGGGTGGAGATCACTTTCGATTGTTTGCCGCTGCGGTCGGTGACGCGTCTGGATGTGCCGCTCGACGCGTCTCCCAAGTTCCGCGCGCGGTGCGAGTCGATCAAGCGGGCGATGGAACGCCATGGTTCGCACAACAGCTACTATCTCTACAACGCCCAGTGCGTATTCCATGTGACGAATCGGGCGGATGTCGGCGCTATCCAGTTCTCTTTTGAAGGCACCGTGCTCACCGATGGAGCCGATCAAAAGACGTTGAGTGCCGACTTGGAAGTCGAGTTATTGCGCGAAACTTGCGATTGGCTCACCGAGCCGATCATTCCTTGGTTTCGCCAAACGGTGAATTACGCGGTGCTTGTCGAGTTCGACCGGTACATCGCGGCGGGCGATCTGGCGAAGACCCGCGAGCGGCTCGCGCGATTGCAGGCGACCAGCGATCAAGCGGGTGGTTACGTCGGCATGTATCTCTAGGTTCCCGGCTGATTTTTCCCGGCGCGTTTGTTAGACTCCGGCCTCGCGTTTCCGTCTCGATTGGCCGCCGTCTCTCTCGCTGGAGTTGTCCGCATGTCGAACTTGGGGTCTGTTCGTTTGTCCGGCGCTCGCGGCGCGATGTCGCGCCGTGGCTTTATCGGTTCCACGGCTGCAGTCGCGGCGGTACCCTTCGCCGGTTCCATGCTGGGGTCGTTGGCCATGCACGCTCTCACGGCTGGCTCGGCCGATGCGGCCCCGGCTGCTCCCACAGACCTCACTGGCCGCATGTACAAGACGCTCAAAATTGGCATGGTCCGCGTGAATGGCACGTTGACCGACAAGTTCCGCGCGGTGAAGGAAGCCGGTTTCCACGGCATCGAGATGGACTCGCCGGGGATGGATGTCGCCGAGACCAAGAAGGCGATCGCCGAAACGGGCTTGCCGGTGGATGGCACCGTTTGCTCGACACACTGGAATGTTCGCCATACGCATTCCGATCCGGCGACTCGTGCCACGGCGCTGGAACACCTAAAGACGGCGATTCGTGACACGCATGCGGTCGGGGGCAACACGGTGCTGCTGGTCCTGGGACATGGCAATGACGGGCCGGAGAACGAGATTTGGCCGCGGTCGATCGAGAACATTTCCAAAGCCTTGCCGCTGTGCGGCGAACTGGGGATGTATATCGCGATCGAAAACGTCTGGAATCATTTCCTCTACGATCACAATGGGGGGCCGACACAGACCGCGGAGAAGTTCGTGAAGTACGTCGACGAACTGAATTCGCCGTGGGTCGGCATGCAATTCGATATTGGCAATCACTGGAAGTACGGCAGCATGGGCGATTGGATTCGCCAGCTTGGCAAGCGAGTGGTGAAGTTGGATGTGAAGGGGTTCTCGCGTGCCCAAAACAAGTTCACGCCGATCGATGAAGGCGACATCGACTGGGCGGATGTTCGCAAAGCGCTGCTCGAGATTCACTATTCGGGATGGGTTGCGGCGGAAGTGTCGGGCGGCGGCCCCGAGCAATTGAAGGGCATTTCGCAAGCGATGGACAAGGTTTTCGGATTGAAGAACGCGTGAGCGTCGAGACACCGTGGTGGGACGTCGCCGTGATTGGGGCCGGCGCTGCCGGCCTTGTCGCCGCTTTTCGTGCCGCGGAACTTGGCGCGCGGACGATCCTGTTGGAAAAGAACAAACGTCCCGGCGTCAAGATCCTGATGTCGGGCGGAACTCGCTGCAACCTCACGCACGACACGGACAATCGCGGGATCGTCGAGGCGTACGGAGCGCCCGGCCGCTTTTTGCACTCGGCCCTGGCCTCGTTGTCCGTGCGGGCCAGTATCCAACTCTTCGAAGCCGAAGGCGTGTTCACGAAAGTGGAAGACACCGGCAAGGTGTTTCCTGAAAGCGATCGCGCCGTCGATGTGCTTGAAGCGCTGCTCGATCGACTGGGCCGAAGCTCCGCCCATTTAGCGGTCGCCGAGCCTGTGGTGGCGATCGTTCCAAGCGGCGAGCGATTGCTCATCGACACGGCGCAGCGTCGGATCGCGGCGCGAACGGTGATCGTGACGACGGGCGGGCAGTCGTATCCCGGTTCAGGAACGACGGGGGACGGCTATCGGTTGGCTTCCGCGCTGGGGCATTCCTTGATTCCACCCCGACCGGCGCTGGTGCCGTTGACGACGGCTGTCCCCTGGGTGCGGGAACTGAAAGGGATCACGCTTCCTGATGTGGTGTTGACGGTGTTCGATGGAGCGAAAAAGCTCGCGCAGCGTCGCGGTTCGTTGCTCTTCGCGCACTTCGGGTTGACGGGGCCGGCGGCGCTGGATGTCAGCCGCGCGGTCTCGGGCCACTCGCGGCCATCGAGTTTGTTCGTGGCCGTCGATTTGTTGCCGGAGATGCGGGAGGATCAGTGGCTCCTGGCCTGGCGCGACGAGCTCTCGGCGGCTGGAAAGAAGGCGATGATCGGCTTGCTGTCCCGCTGGATTCCCCTGAGGATCGCCGAGACGGTATTGCGCGAGGCGGCCATTCCGGCGGATCGGCGCGCGGCCGAACATGGCAAGGACGAACGGCAACGGTTGGCCGCCGTCCTCAAGCGGCTGATGATCCCGCTGACCGGCACTTTGGGATTTGAGAAAGCGGAGGTCACGGCTGGCGGCGTGCCATTGGAGGAAGTCGATTCGCGGACGATGGCGAGCAAGCGGTGCGAACGCCTCTATTTCGCCGGCGAGGTGCTCGATCTCGACGGTCCAATCGGAGGCTACAATTTCCAAGCGGCGTGGAGCACCGGCTGGTTGGCAGGCACGAGTGCCGCGCGGCGGGCGGCCGCCGACGCTGGGGCGTCCGATGTTGCGTCCATCAGCGAGTCGACGTTGCAGCGAAACACCGAGCTTCGTTAAAGGGACGGCGATCAAAATGAACGCGATGAACTGCGGTGGCGATCGAGAAACGGTTGTTACGACCAGAGTGGACCGCCGGCGTTTTGGACAGCGGGTTGCTGGATGGGCTGCCGGGATCGCGGCGGGAAAGATGCTCTGTCCAAACTCGTCTTGGTTCGCCCCGGGCGGCCGTGTGGAACCATGCTGGGCGGCGGCCAGTGATGAAAGCTATCCGCCGGGCAAGTACGTCGACATGCACACGCACTTGGGCCAAACCTGGAACACGACGGCGCCGCTGTCCGCCGAGGAACTGCTTCGCTGGATGGATGCGCACTCGATCTCCCAAGCGGTGGTGTTGCCGTTGGTGTCGCCGGAGTCTTCGAGTTTTCTTTTGACGAGCGATTTTGTCTTGGAGCAGACGAAGCCGCATCGCGACCGCTTGATTCCGTTTTGCTGTATCGATCCGCGGACGTCCTACAACGGCGGTCTCAAGGGATTGCTGGACATCCTGCGACGCTGGGTGGACGCGGGCGCGAAAGGCTTTGGCGAGCACAAAACGGGCGTGGCGTTTGACGATCCCAGAAACATGGCGCTTTACGAGGCGTGTGGCGAACTGAAGTTGCCATTGCTGTTCCATCTGGACAACATCCGCAACACGGACAAACCTGGTTTGCCCGGTTTGGAAAAAGCGTTGGCAACGCATCCGCAGTGTCGTTTCGTCGGCCATGGGCCGGGCTGGTGGGCGTCGATTTCGGCGGCGGCCACACAGGCGGATCTGGGCGGCTATCCCAAGGGACCGGTCGCCGCCGGCGGAGCCATCGACACGCTCATGGAGAAATATCCCAACCTGTACGGCGATCTATCGGCGGGAAGCGGCGCCGGATCGATCGCCCGCGACCTGAAATTCGGCCGCGAGTTCTTGATTCGCCGCGCTGACCGAATCTTGTTCGGGACGGACTTCCTGGCTCCAGCGCAAGCGGTTCCCCAGTTCGAACTGTTCGAAAAGCAACTGGAACTTCCCGGGGATGTGCTGCGGAAAATCTCCCGCGACAATGCTCGGAAACTGCTTGGGCTGGCGTGACCGACCGACTGGTTCACGCGGATTTCGCGAGCAGCATGCGGGCTTCGGCAGACCGCTCCCGCGTGCGAAAGGGACGCGTGCGGGATCGGCAACCGATTGGCGACAACGACTTGCGACTTGCGATGGATGACTTACGGGTTGTCGACCACTTGATCAAACGTCTCGTTGGTGGCTCGGTCGAAGAGCGTGTCGTTATCGGCGAGGAGAGAGTCGCGATCACC
>CAIXSC010000079.1 GCA_903921945.1 uncultured Planctomycetaceae bacterium | reverse complement strand
GTTCCGCCTGAACCGCCGTCGCACCGGCAGTCATCGACTTGCGGCGACCCGATGTACCAGAAATCAAGGCTCTGGCCATCTTTGACGAACCGCGGGTCGGTGCGGGATTCGACCACGGCAAGCGTTTGGCTCAATCCGTCCGTGATGTCGGCGAGTCGCACGCGACTGCAAGCGAAGAACAGGCCGTTTTGCGACAGGTCTTCCAGCGAACGCGTTCCCGGAACGGGGAGCGTGCTTTGGTCGTCGGAAGTGGCGAGCGAACCGGCGTTGCCGCGGTAACTGCCGGGCACTCGATCTTGGACCCCCAGCGAATCCAGGTGTTCTTCGAGCGGCATCGATGGACATCGGTATAGCGGCACAACGGTCTGAATGACGCGGGTATTCGCCCCGCCGGCTTCCCAGTTTCCCGGACCATCTTCTTGGAACAACAGCGCGTCGTGCAGCGTCGACTGTTCCAAGTACGGGAGGATCGCCGAGTTCCACGCATGGCCCAGCGTGTTCCAACCGGGCGGCAGCCCGCCATGGGTTTCCGTGTACAGCGATAACGCCAACCCTTGCTGCCGCAAATGATTTTGGCATTGAGTCCGCCGGGCCGCCTCGCGGGCCGCTTGGACCGCCGGCAGCAACAACGACGTCAGCACGCCGATCAACGCGATCACCACCAGCAACTCAACCAGCGTCATGCCGCGCCGCTGCGGCGGCACGCTCGTGGTCGTCCGCCGCCATGCCCGCGATGGCGTGGATCGCCGCCAGCGAGTGGCCCTGTTTGATCCGGTTTCCTGTTCCTGTGCTGCCTGCGAGTGCTGGCTTGGCCACATTCGCGTTATGGCATATGTCGCTGTGTTGTGCCCAATTCGCCGCATGATTGTCCCTCCGATGACAGTGGTGACGAGATTCCGTCCCTTCAATCGCGAAACGGCGGCAAAAGTGGACTTTCAGGGCTCATTTTTTTCGAAATTTCCCTCGGGGAGGTCCGGCCGCCCGCCGCCGCGCGACTTGACAGTCGCCCGTGGGCGCGGATCAAATCTCGCCAATTCGTTCGACTGGGCCCGCCGCCGGCGAGTTGTTCGCTCGGCAATCAGCGGCGGTCAAGGAACGGACGGTCGAGCACCGGAGCCAAGGCATGCGTTCGCGTCAGCCGTCGTCGGGATTCTCAGCATTGGATTTGAGCCGCCGCGAGTGGTTGCAAGGGGGAGCGGCGGCCGGCTTGATGTTGGCCTCGCCGATGTTGTCCGCCGCCCAGCCACCAGCGCCGCGGGGGATTCCGCGAGAGCAGCCGAAAACGGCCCCCGCCCCGATGGGCGAATGGGTCGATGCCCACTCGCACATCTGGACCCGCGAAGTGGAGCGGTTTCCGCTGGCGAAGGGACAAACGGTCGCCGACCTGAAGCCAGCCAGCTTCACCGCCGAGGAATGCCTGGTGTTGGCGGCTAGCGAAGGCGTTGGGCGAGTCGTGCTGATTCAGCACCATATCTATCATGGTTGGGACAACGGCTACCTGATCGACGCCGCCAAGCGTTATCCGGATCGCTTCCGCGTTGTGGGCATGATTGACGATACCCAGCCCCACCCGGACAAGAAGCTCCGCGAACTGTTGTCGAGTCATGTGACGGCGTTGCGAATCACGTCGCTGATTCGCGGCGCGGACCAATGGCTATCCGGGCCTGGCATGGCGGCGCTGTGGAAGACCGCGGCGGAGACTCGCCAAGCCATGTGTTGCCTGATCAACCCGCAAGACCTGCCGGCCGTCGATCGAATGTGTTCAACGCACCCGGACACGCCAGTCGTAATCGATCACTTCGCTCGAATCGGCATGGATGGCGAGATTCGCGAAACCGATCTCAAGAACCTGTGCGGGCTGGCGAAACATCGCCACACGTACGTGAAACTGTCGGCCTACTATGCGTTGGGCAAAAAGCAGGCGCCTTACCAGGACATGCTGCCGATGATTCGGCGGTTGGTGGAAGCGTTCGGTCCGCAGCGGTTGATGTGGGCCAGCGATTGTCCCTACCAAGTCCAGGGCACGCACACCTATCGCGATTCGATCGCGTTGCTGCGGGACCACGCTTCGTTTCTATCCGCCGACGACAAACAATGGCTGTTGAAAAAGACCGCGGAAAAGGTGTACTTCTTATAACCATGCCGCAAGGCTGCCGCCGAACCGCGATAGCAACATGGCCGCACGGCAACGATCGCGACCCGCCACCCGCACGAGTGATATCCCGGCCAGTGATATCCCGGCCAGTGATATCCCGGCCGTGAAAAAGCGTCCCGGCATTTACGTGGCCTTGATCGGCCTTGCGGTCGCCGGGATTGTCGCGGCCGGCGGCTATGGGTTGTCGCAGGCCAGGCACGCCGAGTCGCGTCTGCGGTTGCTCCGCGATTCCAGCGATGACCAACCGAAATCGGCGGAGGCGCTTCGACACTACGTGGAAAGCCACCCCGACGACGCGGAAGCGATCGAAACGCTGGTGGCTTGGCATCTACGAACCAAGGCGCCGTTCGCGCAGTTCGAAGATCTACTTGACCGTTTATGCCAATTGCGCAGCGACGAACTCGACCCGCGGCGGACTCGAATCGCGTTGTTGGCGATGAATGGCCGTCCTGAGGAGGCTGTTGACGGGGGGTTAGCGATCCTGGAACGCGCGCCCACCGACCACGCCACGCGCCGCCTCGTTGCCGTAGCCGCGGCCGAGGCTGGACGGGCCGACATTGCGGTCCGCGAAGCCCGCGCACTGCACGAAACTTCGACGCTACCGCCACGCGAAACGGCCACACTGCTCGTGAAGGCCTATCTGCTGGCCGAAGATCCGGCCGCTGCGCAAGCAGTGCTCGACAAGGCCTTTCCGCTCGCCGAATCCTCCGAAGATGGACTCGCTCTTCGGGCTCAAGTGCTCCAAGCCGCGAACCAACATCAGGAGGCGGCTCGGCTGCTTGAACCGCTGGCCGAAAAACCTGGGCCTTACCGCGAGTTCGCGTTGTTTCGCTTGAGCCAGTCGTACGCGGCGCTTGGACGCGACGACGACGCCCGCCGCGTTGCTCAATCGCTGGAAAGCCTCAAGGCGGCCGCGCGAGTTGTCGTGGATGCCCGTCAGCGTCCCGATGACCTCCCGAGCCAGATACGCGCCGCCGAACAACTGTTACGCGATGGCAAGACACCCGAGGCCGCGGCGCTCCTGGAAACGGCGATTGCCCGCCACGGTCACGTTCCGCAACTCGCCCGGTTGCTTGCCCAAGCGTATCGCAAACTTGGTCGCGACGACCTCGCCGATGCGTGGGACCGGCGATGAACGGCGCCCCTGCTTTTCCATTCGACGACGGTGCGGGCGGCTGTCCACATCGCTGTCGCCACGACGATCTTCCCGGTGGTCTTGCCAATGGTCGGCCGCGGGCGTGGGGCAACTGTGTCATCAGCGGCCTGTTGGGCTGCCTATTCCTGGCTCTGGCTGGCTGCGGAAACCGGCCGAGCGAGGTGGAACACCGTCCGGCGGACGCAGGCCGGGCTACCACGGATGCGAAAGCCCCGGCCGGGGCCGGATC
>CAIXSC010000078.1 GCA_903921945.1 uncultured Planctomycetaceae bacterium | reverse complement strand
CCGCCCAGGCCGTTCCCGCTTCGTGGTTGGCCACTCCATGGCTGAGTTCAGCCAGCGGAGCGGACGGCGGGATCGCAGGCGTCGAAAACGCCAAGCCCTCGCAGGAGGCCGCGGCCGGTCGCGCGCGATCGGTCGTCGTGTTGTGGATGGCAGGCGGTGTCACGCACATCGATTCATTCGACCCGAAACCGCAGGCGCCGGTCGAGGTTCGCGGCGTGCTGGGCGACATCGCCACGTCGCTGCCGGGAGTGCGGTTTTGCGAGACGATGCCGCGAATGGCGGAGATGGCGCACGAGTTGGCGGTGATTCGCAATTTCTCCCACGACAGCGACGACCATTTGCTGAGCCAGGTCTATACGTTGTCCGGGCGGAAGGTGAACCAAAATCAGTTGTTTACCGAGCCGAATGTGGGTTCGGTGGTTTCCCGGTTGCAGGGACCGCGGAACGGCTTGCCGGCTTACATCGCGGTCCCCGGGATCACCCGGCCAGGGCCGCCACCGCACAATCTTTTCGTGAGTGGTTGGCTGGGCAGCCAGCATGTGCCGTATTGCCTGGGCGGTTTGCCAGAGCAACCGGACTTCGCGGTCGGCGAAAAACTTTACGATCCGCCGGCCGAGGCGGATGAGTCGTTGACGCCCGCCTCGACGTCGCTGGGCGCGGACGTGCCATTGAGCCGCCTGTCGCGGCGGGTGGAATTGCGTCAAAGTTTCGACCAAGCCTTGCGGACTTTGGAACGGCAGGACGCGATGGTCGCGGCGGAGAGCCGTTACCAGGACGCCTTGCGATTGTTGACAACACCGACGGTGCGGTCGGCGTTTGATTTATCGACCGAGCGTCCCGAGGTCCGCGAGCGCTACGGCCGGACCAAGATCGGCGGACGGTGCCTGATGGCGCGGCGGTTGGTCGAGGCGGGCGCGCGGTTCATCCTTGTCGACTACGGTTACGACCCGGACTACGGCAACGTGTGGGACAACCATAACGCGCCGGTCCAAAATCATCCGCCGATCCAAAAGATGGTGTTTCGCGGCTACCACCTCGCCGGGATGGATAAGGCGTTCGCCGCGCTGCTGGGCGATCTTCAGGAACGCGGGCTGTTGGAAACGACGCTTGTGGTGTTCCTCACAGAGTTCGGACGCACGCCCAAAATCAACGCGAACGGCGGTCGCGACCACTGGGGCAAGGCGGGTTCGATCTTCATGGCCGGCGCGAAGACGCGTGTGGGACAGGTGATTGGCGACACGGGACCGCAGGCGGCCGCCCCGACGGGCCATCGCTACTCGCCCGCGGATGTCCTCGCCACCACCTATGCCGCGATGGGCATCGACAGCCGCCGCGTCATCCACGATTTCCAAGATCGGCCGCGGTTGATCCTGGAGGAAGGCCGGGTCATCCCTGAAGTCTGAGCAGCGTGCGGGGTGCGCGGGGCTCCGCCAGCCGGTTCCTCGACGTCCCGCCCCGTCGAACCATGATGTTTGCCCGCAGCGCTTACCCGCAACGCTCTCCCGGGGTGCTTTTCCGCGGCTGATGTTAAGCAAAGGTCGCTTATGCACGGTGCAGGGAATTTGACCGTCGCCATCGTTCGCACGTTGCTTCAAGAAGCCGAACCGGCCGCGTTGCTGGTGGAAGCGCGGATTCTGAGACGCGTTGTGCGGTTGGACCGCCGCTTGCCCGGTTTTGGGCTCGCCGCGCTCAACCGCAAGAGCTACTGCCTGGAACGCGACCGGCTGCTGTCTTTCGTCGATCGCAACGAAGTGGAACTGCCCGAGGGCGTCGAGCTGCCCCGGTTGGTCATCCTCTTGGCACGTTCGGACGAAGAATCGTTCCTCGATGTCGAAACGCCACAATCGATGTTGCGGCGCTACGAGCGGCTGCTCTTCCGCGAATCGGTTCGCGTCGAGCTGTTGCGCCGCGCGATGGACGCTCCGTCACGCGCCGATTGGGCCGCGTATCGCGCGCGACGCCTCGGGGCGATGGAATTCGCCGAAGCCCAGGCGGTGCTATTGCGGGACGAGCATCTGTTTCCGTCTCCGACGGAACTGGAAACCTACGTCGAGTTTGTCTGCCAATACCTGGACTTTCGTTATTACTCGCCAGACAGTTTGCCCGCCTATTTTCCCGCGGTTCGCGATTGGGAGGCCATCGCCCGCTGTGTGGCCGAAGACGTCGATCATGCCCGCATCCACGAGCGCTTGCAGGCGTCGGAGCTATGCCGGTCGGCCGCCGACGCCACGGGAAAGTTAGGCGTGTTGGAGCGTTCGGCGCCGGCGGGCCTGCCCGCGTTGCCGCATTTGCCTCCCGCCGACTTCCGACGCGGGCAGGCCCAGGCCGAGTCCGCCGCCGCGCTCGGTAACTGTGTGAAGGCCGCCTTGATCCACACTCGCGCCGCGCTCCGCGCGCCTCCCGAATTCGCCAGCGAAGCCCACGCGTTCGCCCGCGCCGAGATGCGGCGCCTGGCGACTCGATTGCATGCCGCCCTGGAAATCGACCGCGAATCACCCGACAGCGACGCCCCGGATACGCTCGACCAAACAACACAAAATACAAGTACCGCGAATGACACAGGACGCGTGAATGAAGCGGGTCGCGCGAATGACGCGGGTGTCGCGCAGGAAACAAGTCTTCTGGATGACACAGGTCGCGCGGGTGCAGCGAGCCCCATGAGCCCCATGAGCCCTAGGAGCCCCATGAGCCCCATGAGCCCCATGAGCCCTAGGAGCCATGCGGGCCATGTGAGCCACACGAGCCGTGCGCGCGGAGCGGGCGACACGGCCGGCGGGAATCGCGGGCCGACGGTCGACGATTGGCAAGCGGCACTGGTGTCGTTGCTGGCCCCGGCCGCTCGCGGTTTCTGGACGAATGAGGGGCGGCTGCTCTACGACTTGCAAAAAGTCTGCATGGAGCGGGAACGCGGGGTGTTTCGCGTGGATTTAGTCGAGTGGGTGCGGACGTTTGGCGCCCGCCCGCTGCGCCGCCCGCTCCCGTTGCTCCGTGACGCGTTGGTGGTCAAGCACTTGAAGACGGCGCGGCGGCGAGTCGCGACGGCGCGGGTCGCGGAGGGCGATCGCGAGCGGCTCATGCGGCTGGTGCGCGGCGTGCTCGCACGTTCCGAGCAGGAGACGCGGCGGAATCTGCGGCCGGTGGTCACCCTGGCATTCAATCAGGTGGGGCTGGCGCCCGACAACATCCCCGAACGGGTCGCGCAGCGCAAGATTGTCGAAGAACTATTGGACGCGATCGTCGAGCACAGCCATATCAGCTTTGCGAATCTGCGCGACGCGGTTTCCAAGAACGATTTGAAATTGCCCGATGTCGAATCGCCGCGCGAACTGATTCGTGGCGACCGGCTCTTGCGAGCCGATCGAAAGCTGGACCGGCATCTCGACGGCATTTACCGCCGCGCGGCCGTTTATCAACGTTGGCCGCAACGGATCAGTTCGCTGGTGTTCGGCACCCCGATCGGCCGGTTGATCACCAAGCACGCGGCGTTGCCGTACGGCAGCGCGTTTCTGGCGTTGGAGTTTCTGCGGCATTTAACCGCGGGGATTGTGGGCAATCAGGCGAAGGGGCCCGACCCGTCCGCCGATCCGCTTCATGATCTGCCGCACATGGAACGCGCGTCGAACGCCGGCTTCGTGTTCTACGCCATGGTGGCGATCCTGGGAACTTGGCTGTCACTGGTCATTCACCGGGCCGATTTCCGCGAATGGAACATCGCTCAATTGCGCCGTCTGTGGCACTTCCTGCGGATCCTGGTGATCGAGGTTCCCCAACGGATTGTGAATTCGCCCGTGGTGCGCCGCGTGCTGGAAAGCCATTGGTTTTCAGGTCTATGGAATTATTTGTTACGGCCCGGACTCACCACGGCCGCTCTTTGCGGAGCCGCGTATCCGCTGCACATCGTGCCGTCGCGCCGCTTGGCGTTCGAAATCTTTTTAATCGTCAATCTGTTCCTCAATTCGCCGGGTGGCCGGTATCTCACCGAAATCGCCGCCGACTTCCTGGTGCGGCTCTGGCATGAGCTGACCGCGCGGGTGTTCGCGAGCGTCGTGCAATGGATCATCGCGGTCTTCCAGGCTTTGCTGGTTTGGCTGGAGCGGGTGGTATACGTGGTGGATGAATGGCTTCTATTCCGCCGCGGCGACCGGGGCGGTTTGCAAGTCTTCAAGTTGCTGGGCGGGGTCGCTTGGTTCTTCGTTTCGTACCTGGTGGTCTTTGTATTCACCTTGCTGGTCGAGCCGCAAATCAATCCGATCAAGCATTTTCCCGTCGTCACGGTATCCCATAAGCTCATCCTGCCGACCGGTCCGTTATTTGTAAAGCAACTGACGCCATACCTGGGGCCGGTGCAGGCGAACACCTTGGTGTGGACAACGATTTGGCTGATTCCCGGCGTGTTCGGCTTCCTGGTCTGGGAGTTGAAAGAGAACTGGCGGTTGTACGTGGCAAACCGCGCTCGCGGGCTTCGCAGGACGGCGATTGGCCAGCATGGCGAATCGATGGTTCGCCTGTTGCGAACCGGTTTTCATAGCGGAACGATCCCCAAGGCGTACACCGCGTTGCGGAAGGCGATCCGCAAATCGGAATCGCGGGCCGAGGCGGCCTCGGAGGAGCCCAGGGGAAGCTCGGCGAACGCTAACCTGATCCAACCCCGCTGGGACGCGGTGCGCCGCGTGCAGCGGTCGATCCAACGGTTTGTCGAACGCGAACTGATCGCCGTTCTGGAAGAGGCCCGCTTTCTGCAGGGCGCCATGGTGAGCGTCGACCGGGTCGAAGCGGCCAATTTCCGCGCGGACGTCCACCTTGCCTGCGCCGCGTTCCCCGGCGAACTCATCCGCTTGACCTGGGAAGACCTGGACGGAGTGCTCAGTGGCGGTATCACCGCCGACGGTTGGCTCGCTCGATTGGGCGACGATGATCGCGAAACGCTCAACGTGGCTCTCAGCGGCCTGTTCCAGCGGGCCGGTGTCGACCGGGTCCAAGGACCGATCGGAGGCAAGCCGCTGGTGGAGAACACTTGGCAGAATTGGAGCAACTTCTGGTCGCTCACCGCCACCTTGAATTCGACGGCGCCGAGCGCCCACTGAGCGTTGGCGGCGGCTCGGGACCGGTCCCCTGGAGATAATGCGATGAAGCGAGTTTTATTCGTTTGTGTGGAGAACTCGAACCGAAGTCAAATGGCGGAGGCGTTCGCGCGCATCCATGGCGCCGGTCGCATCGAGGCGCACAGCGCCGGTTCGCGCCCGTCCGGCCGCGTGAATCCGAAGGCGATCGAAGCGATGCGGGAACTGGGTTACGACCTGTCCACGCACACATCGAAAGGTCTCGACGCCTATAACTCGCGGGAAGTGGACGCGGCCGTTACGATGGGCTGCGGCGACGAATGCCCGCTGGTCCTGGCGAAACATCGAGTTGACTGGCAAATCCCCGATCCACGGGAGATGACACCCGACGAATTCCGCGCCGTGCGGAACCTCATCGAGGCCAAAGTAAAAGCGTTGATCGCGGATCTCTAACGCGGCTGTAAAAAGAATTTTGAGATAGAAGGGAAAGACTGACATGGCGACGATCCAGGTGTTTGACAAACCGTTATGCTGTTCTAGCGGTGTCTGTGGACCGGACGTGGATCCGGCGCTGATCGCGTTTTCCGCCGACCTGCAATGGTTGGAACGCCAAGGCGTCCAGGTGCAGCGTATCAATCCGGCTCAGCAGCCAACCGTCTTCGCGGCCAGTCCCATTGTGCGGCGGGAATTGCAAGACCACGGAGATGGCTGCTTGCCCGTGATTGTGTTGGACGGCACGGTGGTCAGCCGCGGTGTGTACCCCGACCGCCAACGGCTCGCGGCATGGACGGGCACCGTCTCGCGCGAACTGCCGATCCTGATGGCGGGCTGCTGCGACAATCGCGACAAGTCCGGGGCCAATTCCGGCTGCTGCGGCGAATGAGTTCGATGATTGAAGGATCGAAGGATCGAAGGATCCAAGGAAGGACTGGCGGCTGTGCCATTATTAAAAGACCCAACGCGGCTGCTGTTTTTCACGGGTAAAGGCGGCGTTGGCAAGACATCGCTGGCGTGCGCGACCGCCGTCGCGTTGGCGGACCAGGGACGCCAAGTCTTGTTGGTCAGCACCGATCCAGCTTCCAACCTGGGGCAAGTCTTCGGAGTATCGATCGGGGAACACGCGCCAACACCGATCCCTGGCGCGCCTGGCCTGTTCGCGCTGAATATCAACCCCGAAGCGGCGGCCCAGGCTTACCGGGATCGGATCGTCGGTCCCCTTCGCGGCGTGTTGCCCGCCGAGTCGCTGAAGGGAATGGAAGAGCAGTTGTCCGGTGCGTGTACGACCGAGATCGCGGCCTTCGACGAATTCACCGGGTTGCTCACCGACAGCGCGGCGACCAACGCTTTCGATCACGTGATTTTTGACACCGCTCCCACCGGCCATACGCTCCGGCTGCTCCAGTTGCCGACCGCCTGGACAAACTACCTGGAGTCAAACTCAACCGGCGCCTCCTGTTTGGGGCCGCTTTCGGGACTGCAAAAGCAACAGCAGCAATACGCGCAAGCTGTCGCCGAACTGGCCAATGGCAAGGCGACAACGGTGGTCATTGTCGCACGCCCGCAGCACACGTCTCTCGCCGAGGCGGACCGAACCAGCCACGAGCTTGCCATGCTGGGGATTGTGAATCAGCAACTGGTCATCAACGGTGGCCTGCCCGCCCGCGATCGCGTGGGCAGTAGCGGCGACGGCGACATCCGTGTTGGCGAGGTTGACAGCGATCCGCTGGCGGCGGCGATGCGGAGGCGGGAAGCGGCGGCGATGCGGACGCTGCCCGCCGCGGTGGCCGCCCTGCCGATCTTTCATGTGCCGCTCCAGCCATGGAACATGGTCGGTTTGTCCGCGTTGCGTGCCTTGCTATCCGGGAATCGCGACGAGCGGTTGCCGCGTCAGCCCGCCGGTGGGGATGCGCCGCAGTCGCTTCCCGCGTTGTCCGCATTGATCGACGCGATCGAGTTGTCGGGACATGGCTTGGTGATGGTGCTGGGAAAGGGAGGCGTCGGAAAAACGACCGTCGCGGCGGCCCTTGCGGTGGCGCTTGCCGACCGTGGCCATGCCGTGCTGTTGACGACCACCGACCCGGCCGCGCACCTGACGATGACGGTGGAAGCCAACGTTCGCAACCTTGCGGTCAGTCGGATCGATCCGCAGGTCGAACGCGATCGTTACCGCCGACAGGTGTTGGAGACGAGCGGCAAGCAGCTGGATGAAGCTGGCCGTCGCTTGCTCGAAGAGGATCTGCGATCACCGTGCACGGAAGAGATCGCGGTATTTCAGGCTTTTTCCAGGGTGATGCGCGAGTCCCGCGAAAAGTTTGTCGTCGTCGACACGGCTCCGACGGGGCATACGCTGCTGCTGCTCGACGCGACCGGTTCGTACCACCGCGAGGTTATCCGCCATGCGCAGCCTGGCTCGCATGTCGTCACACCGCTGATGCGACTGCAAGACCCTTCGCAAACCAAAATGGTCATCGTCACCCTGCCGGAGACGACGCCCGTGTTGGAAGCCGAGTCGCTGCAGTCGGATCTACGCCGCGCGGGGATCGAGCCGTGGGCTTGGGTGGTCAACGCGTCCCTGGCGGCCGCCGCGCCCCGCGACCCGCTTTTGGTCGCGCGAGCGGCCGCTGAGCTTCCGCATCTCAAGCGAGTCCGGGAACTCGCGGCCCGCCTGGCGATCATCCCCTGGGTTGCCGATGAACCCGTGGGAAGCGAACAACTGCTGAAGCTGACGCGGTCGAACACGATCTGACGACAGCCGGACAATCGTCGGACTCTGGCCCGGCTCCGGATGTTGTGGGCAGAGGCGGCGAAGGGTTGCCTTGCCCCTTTCCGCCGTTTGTCTATTTCATCCCGATGTGGCCTTCGGATCTCGGGATCGCCCAGTGGTTTCTTGTCAGGATTTCGTGGCCGATATCGCGACTGTTTGTCGGTTCGATTGCGGTATCGTTGGACACGTGGGCACCACCGGTTCTCAAAGCCACGGTGTCGGAACGACAGAACACATCCCCGACGCAGCTCGGCCGGTCCGCGATTCTCTTTCCGGACCGTTAACCTGTATCCGCTGGCCCCTGACACCGCTAGACTTTCGCCGGCGGGAAACACCGTGGACCATTCGGCCGCCAAGCGTCGCGATGTCGCGCTCCACGCGTCGCGGTATCGCGGTGCCGT
>CAIXSC010000077.1 GCA_903921945.1 uncultured Planctomycetaceae bacterium | reverse complement strand
TTCGAATCTTTCTCCGCGTTCTCCTTCACGCCTTTCCCCTGCGGTCGCTCCATTTTCCACAGCGGCGTTGCGTTCCTCGCACTCATGGCCCACGTGGCCTCCCGCCATCGACGATCGATTTCCTCTTGCCGGCGATGGATTGGGTGCTGTCGGCGTCGCTCGCGCGCTTCCCGCCAACACCTCGGGCGCGATAAAGGGAAATCGCACTCGGTAACCGGTCGCGCAGAGGATCATGTCGAACGGCTCTTCGGTGCCGTCCACGAATCGCACTCGATCGCCCCGCAACTCGTCGATGGCTGGCCGAACTTGCACGCGGCCATGCCCGACTTGATACAGCAATTGCGAATTGACGATCGGATGGGTTTCGAACAGTTGGTGCTCGGGGCGCGGCAGTCCGTAGCGTTCCGGCCGGCCGACCGCGATCCTCACAAGAATCTGCGTCCAGCAGCGGATCAACCATAGCGGCACCCCGTGGCGTCGCAGCCAATCGCCTCCCGTATCGATGGGGGTTCCGAGCAGGAACTTTGGCAGGAAGTGGTAGCCGCGCCGCAAGCTGAGAGTCGCCGACGCGGCATGGACGGCGGCCTCGACCGCGATGTCGCATCCCGAATTGCCGCCGCCGACCACCAGTACGCGGCGACCCGCAAGGCATTCGGGCGATTTGAAATCCTTCGCGTGCATCAAGGTGCCGGAGAACTCGCCGCGCCAGGCCGGCCACACCGGATCCCAGTGATGCCCGTTGGCGACGACCACTCCGCGAAACCGCCGCGGCGCCGAACCGTCGCTAGTCGTGACCAACCAACCGCCGCCGGGCGCGGGTTCCACTCGCGTCACCGCCGTTCGCAAGCACAGATGATCGTACAGTCGGAATCGCTCGGCGAACCCGCGCAGATAGTCGAACGCCTGGGAGTGGCTTGGATACGGCGGGTAGTCCTTCGGCATGGGAAAACCGGGGAACTCGGTCATCCGCTTGGACGAGATCAAGTGGGTTGATCGGCAGACGCTGCTCGAAGACTTCCCGTAATACCAATTGCCGCCGACATCGTCCTCGCGTTCAAACCCCACGACGGGAATGCCGCGAGCGAGAAAGTTTCGCAGGGCGGCGAGCCCTGACGGTCCTGCTCCAATCACACAGTAGCGTTCCGATGCCGAATGACCGCTCATGCGATCGCCTTCGTCAGCACCTTGCGTTCTTCGACACCGGTGAGCCGTTGGTTGAGTCCCTGATGGGGAAAGGTCAGCCGCTTGTGGTCGATTCCCATCAGATGGAGGATGGTGGCGTGCAGATCACTGACGTGGCAGCGGTCTTCGACGGCGCGGAAACCGAATTCGTCCGTGGCCCCGATTGCTTGGCCGCCACGCACGCCGCCGCCGGCAAGCCACATCGAGAATCCGTGCCAATCGTGATCACGGCCCGGCTTGCCGACACCTTCGCTGGTGGGAGTGCGGCCGAATTCGCCGCCCCAGACCAGTAGCGTGTCGTCCCACAGTCCGATCCGCTTCAGATCGGCGATCAACGCGGCGATGGGCTTGTCTGTCTCGCCCGCATGCGTGCGGTGGTTGGTGATGCAGTCGTTGTGGCCATCCCAGGTGTCCTCAATGTGGCCGCCGCCCGAGTACAGTTGAATGAACCGCACACCGTTCTCGATCAAACGCCGCGCGATCAGGCATTTCCGGCCGAAGTCGGCGGTCTGTTTTTCGTCGATCCCGTACAACGCCCGGGTCTCGGCCGTTTCGCGTTCGACGTCGACCGCCCGCAACGCCTCGGTTTGCATCCGATAGGCCAGTTCATAGCTCTCGATCCGCGCGGCGAGTTCGCTCTCCGCCTGATGGTCGCGCAAGTGCTCTTCATTCAGCGTTTTGAGCAGGTCGAGGCTGCGGCGCTGCGAAGCGTTGGTCACTCCGGCCGGCGTGTCCAGGTCGAGCAGTGGACTGCCCGAGCCGCGGAACAACGTGCCTTGATATGCCGCCGGCATATACCCAGCCGACCAGTTCGACGCGCTGCCGATCGGTCCACCCCGCGGATCGGTCATCACCACGTAGGCAGGCAGATTGCGGTTCAAACTTCCCAGTCCGTAGCTGAGCCAGGAACCGAGGCTTGGCTTCCCGATGAAGATGCTGCCCGTGTTCATCTGCAGACAACCGGAAGCATGCGCGGCCGTGTCGGCGTGCATACTGCGGACCACACACAGATCGTCGGCGAACCGCGCCGTGTGGGGAAACAGGCTGCTGATCTCCAGCCCGCTCTCGCCATGCCGCGTGAACGGAAACGGCGACTGCATCAAGTGGCCGATCGGACGGCCGTTCGACCCGACCTTCGCCTCGCCGCGATACGGCGTGTTGTGGAACTTCGCCAGCAGCGGCTTCGGATCGAACGTGTCCACCTGGCTCGGTCCGCCATTCATGAACAAGAACACGCAGTGCTTCGCCCGCTTGGC
>CAIXSC010000076.1 GCA_903921945.1 uncultured Planctomycetaceae bacterium | reverse complement strand
CAGTTGCTGCAAGCCGCTCGGCGACAGTTAAGCTGATCGGACCGCGAGTTCAAAACGAGCAGCCGATTCCAGAGCAGTGGCCGACTCCAGAGCAGCAGCCGACTCCAGAGCAGCGGTCGATTCCAGAGCAGCGGTCGATTCCAGACACAGCTAAACGGATGGTCCATTCGGGATTCGTGTGGGTCCCGCCGAAGATTTGTGCCTCGCCGAACTTCCGAGCCACGGCGCAAGCCAGCGCGGCTTGCGCTGCGGGATTTTCGGAGGCATGGCGCACCCCGCAACTCCTGCGATGGCGACCCACAGGAAACCCAGAAGGACCCGTTTTGCTTCGGTGAAAGGTTATCGAGTCGTTCCTTGGTAGGGGCGAATCACGACTCTTTTTTTCCGCCGGAAGACAGTTCGTCCAGTTGCTGTCGCAGCGGGTCGGGAGCGACGTCGGGAAGTTGGCTCGGTTCGTAAATCTCGTCCACTTCCGTTTCGTCAATCTCCAACCGCATTCGCAAATAGAGAGCGGCGCCGGTGCTGAAGAAAAAGGCGTAACGGAAGCCGTCGGTCATCAACGCCGCCAGCCATTCAAAGAAATGGATGATTCGAGCCCCGAGGAGCGGCGCCGAGTCGTTGCCGGTTTCCAAGATCTCGCGCCAACGTTCCGGTCCGACGCCAACGCCGACAAGCCAACCCGCGAACCGCAGCGTCAAGTCGGTCACGACGTCGCTGATGAACGCGCCAACAGTGCCGAGAACCGCCGCGCCAGCCAAGTGCGCCAACAACATCCATTTACGCTGGAACGTGTACGAAAAGGCTCGATGGAACGCCTCGTACTCGTCACATGCCTGCTCGGTGACGACCGCCGTGGTCATAAAGCACGCGATCGGCGCGCAAAACGCGGCGAACACCATGAGGTTCGCGCCGAGGAAGATCGCGATCGGCCAAGCCAGTCCCGCGAGTACCGCCCCGAAGTCGCTTCTCAGCGTCAACCCTAAGATCCCGCCCAGGATGGCGAGGACCGCGAAAATGAGGCATGGCACCTTGGGCAGTAAGAGCATGGTCTTCGCCCGCCGCAGCACGAATCCCGCGATGTCAATCCATGAACCGTCGTTCTCCGACCCAATGTTCAACACAGTCCGACGCGCGATGATCGCTCCGAAAGGGATCCAAACAAGAAAGCTCCAGCAAATACCGCCGGCGAAGTAGCACCATTGGCGCAACGACAACGATTCGCCGCCCAGCACCCACTTGATCGATCCAAACAACCGCATGAACGGCCGCCCAATTCCCTCGGTCATCGGCTCGGTGGCAAGCCTCCGGGCATGATTCCAGTAGCCGTTCCATGACAAGCCGTCGATCCCCACCGGACGGCCGCGCGACTGGGTGGCCTCCATAGATGGCAGCGACGAGTTCACAGGCGCCGCCACGTTCGCCGGCGGAGACGGGTTCGTAGGCGGTGCCAGGTTTGCGAGCGGCGGAACGCGTCCCGACTCCATCGGGCGCAGCGGCGGCGCTGCGGGAGCGGACGATTCGGCGACGAAGGCTTCGAATTCCGCGCCGTGGCGATCGGACTCGCGGAAGCACACATAGGCCGACAGTCGCCAGCCAAGCGGAGTCAAGGCGACAACGAGCGTGGTGAGCAACAGCGTGCTCAACCGTAAAGACACATGGAACGGCTCCAAGAGCATGAGCGAAGGATACATTTCGACCCAATTCGCTTCGTCGTCCTCGGTCGCTTCGCCATCGTCAGTTGCTTCGCCATCCTCGGGCGTTACCCCCTCTTCGAGCGCTTCGCGATCTTCGAGCGTTTGGCGATCTTCGAACGCTTTGCCGCTTTCGGGCGTTTTGCCACTTTCGGGCGTTTTGCCGCGTCTGTCCGACTCCCTGGAGTCGATCGGGTTACGCCCGTCATTCGCGGATTCCTTCGCCGATTCATTCGCCATCGATGTCACCTCCTGTTGGCATAGCGCCTGGCGGGCAGTATACCGCTCGGGTCGGAAGCGAGGGACGGTTGAACGCGACGGATTTTGGCCGAGTAGAGCGGTGGTTGATCCGTCGGACGGAATGCGGGGCCAACACGTCGGAGGCGCCTTGCGCGTCGCGGGGCGAACGGTTAAATAGGGGCATCGAGGCGGCCCACCCATCATCAGGAATCGACCATGTATTCACCCCTGAAATTGCCCGCTTGGCAGGCGCTCGAAGCCCATTTCCGGGAAGTCGAACCGTTGGCGATGCGCGATCTATTCGCGGCCGACCCCGAGCGTTTCGCGCGGTTTTCGCGGCAATTCGACGGACTGTTGATCGACTTCTCGAAGAACCGCATCACGCCTCGCACCTTCGAACTGCTCGTCGAACTCGCGCGACAGGCCGGCGTCTTGGCGGCGGCCGAGCGGATGTTTGCCGGTGAGAAGATTAATAGCACCGAGGGCCGGGCCGTCTTGCATGTCGCGCTCAGAAACCGCTCCAACCGCCCGATCCCCGTGGACGGACAGGATGTCATGCCGGGCGTGAACGCGGTGCTCGGCCAGATGCGCCGGTTCACCGACGCGGTCCGCGGCGGCGAGTGGACGGGCTACACCGGACTGGCGATCACCGATGTCGTGAACATCGGCATCGGCGGTTCCGATCTCGGGCCGGTGATGGTGACCGAGGCGCTCAAGCCATTCACCCAACGCGGACTGCGGACGCACTTCGTGTCGAACGTCGATGGCACGCACTTGGCCGAAACCTTACGGGCTGTGCGACCGGAGACGACACTGTTCATCGTCGCTTCCAAGACGTTTACCACCCAGGAGACGATTGCCAACGCCAACTCCGCCAAGGCTTGGTTCTTGGCATCGGCGGCCGATCCGCGGCACGTCGCGAAACATTTCGTCGCTCTGTCGACCAACGAGTCCGCCGTGAGAGCGTTTG
>CAIXSC010000075.1 GCA_903921945.1 uncultured Planctomycetaceae bacterium | reverse complement strand
TGTCTCACCCAAGCCGGCGGGAAGTTGGCGAGCACTGTCGCTCGAACCGCATGATGCGCCGCAATCAACTCCGCCATGGTTTGATCGACTGCGCGGATTCGCGCGGAGTCACGCCCTAGGGTCGCAAGCTTGCGGATGGGTCGGATGTACGCGTACTCGAAGTAGCTGAGCGTGCCTCCGGACTTGAGTAGCCGGCGATAACTGGCCACGACATCCCGGGCGAGTTCGGGCGGGAAGTTGACGTGTGGCAGGCCGGAAATGATGAAATCGTAGCCGTTGCCAGCGGCTGGATCCAAGACGAATTGCTGCAGCGGCGTTTCGTGGATCGTCAAGGTGGCGGGCGTATCGCGCCACGCCGGTTCGCTGGCCGCTCGGCGGCGCAGTTCGGCCGCAAACAGTGGATTGATTTCCACGACGTCCAGGCGGTCGCCAGCGCGGAGAAGCCGCACGATTTGTCCGGTGAAAGCGCCGGTACCCGCGCCGCATTCCAGCACTCGTAACGGCGCGGCTGGGACCGCGGTCCCGCTGGTCTTGGCGATGTCGCGCGTTTGGGCGAGTCGCCGGGTGATTTCCCGCGCCAGGAATCGGCTGCTGGGCGCGATCGACCCCGTGTCGCGAAATCGCGCGCGAAACTGTCTCGCAAACAGAGCCGCGCGACGAACGCCGTCCCACATCGCTTCTTCCTTCCTCGTATGTCAACCGCGTGGTCGTCCGCCTGTTACGACTTATAGCGCGTCGCGCTAGGCGACCCCTTCCGCGATTCCCGCGACCGCCGCGTCGGCCAGCGTTTCCGCCTCCTCGGATTCGGCCAAACGGGATTCAGCCAACCGGGATTCGGCCAACCGGGATTCAGCCAACCGAGATTCGGATTCGCTCCTTGCTTCACGCGCGATCGTGGCTTCGGCGTGGCGGGGTGTTGAGCCGGGCCATCCAACCGTTTGCGGCGCGCGTTGGGGGAAAAACGACTCGAGCACCACTTCGCCCGTGAAATGCTCGACGAGCGCCGTGCAGTTCTCCACCCAGTCGCCGATGTTGATGTAGACCGAGTCGCCGAGGCCGGTGATTCCTGGCGCGTGAATATGGCCGCAGATGACACCGTGGCAGTGACGGTCTCGGACGTACTGTTCGAGCCGTCGTTCGAAGTGGCTGAAGAAGCGGGCGATCGTCTTCGCTTTGTTTTTCACGTACGCGCACCAAGCGTAGGGACTGGTCGCCGCTCCCGCGAGCCGGTTAGCGACCCAGTTCGCGTAGAGCAGCGGTTCGTAGAGGTAGGTCAAGGCGACGGAAAGCCATTGATGACGCTGTTCAACGCAGTCGAACTTGTCGCCATGCAGCGCGAGGAAGCGGCGTCCATCCAGCATTTCAATGACAAACTCGTCGCGGATCGTCACCTCCAAGCCGCTCTTTTCGATGAAGCCAAGCACAGCCGGGTTACGGAGGAAGTAGTCGTGGTTGCCGGGCGCGTAGTAGATTTCCGTGCCGCGTTCGGCCAGTGAAAACAGTCGTTGGAGGATACCCGAGTAGGTCGCGTTCCAACGCCAGCCGCTGCGGAGTTTCCAACCGTCGAGGAAGTCGCCCAGGATGAACAATTGTTCGGGGCGCACGCCGCGCAGGTAAGCGAGAAAGTTTTCCGCTTGCGCGTAACGGCATCCCAGATGCACATCGCTGACGATCAGCGTGCGGACGCTACGTTCCTGAGCTTTCGGGTCAATGTCCATGAAGCCCTCGATGGCTGGAGAGTAACGGCTCGCCCGGACGCGCTGGCGACGCCGCCGGCGCTTCCTTGCCGCGGACGCGCGGGCGAGTGATGAAAGAGGCGGTGTGGAAAACGCGGACGAGCGCGCCGACGAGCGTGGACGCGAGTCGGTTGCCATGGCGGGAAGCGGGTCCCTCGGCGGCAAACCGCGCGATCGTTTGTTCATAGTGTTCGCGAACCCGCTCCACAGAGCGGTCCCAGCCCCAGGGCTCGACCGCCGCGCGGGCCCCAGCCGCCAAACGCGCCCGGCACGCGTCGTCGGCGAGCAGCGAACCGAGAACGCGGCTCGCATCGGCCGGATCGCGGGGCGAGTACATCAGACCGTCGACGCCGTCACGCACAAGGCTCGGAATGCCACCGGCTCGCGGCGCGACAACCGCCAAGCCAGCGGCCATCGCCTCCAGGATGACGTTGCCCATCGTTTCCGTTTCCGAGGCGTAAACGAAAGCATCGGCCGAGGCGTAGGCGGCGGCCAGTTCGGCCCCGCGCAGATAACCAAGGAACCGCGTGGAGGTGCCGGCGAACTGCCGCTCCAGCTCGGGACGCTGCGGACCATCGCCCACGATCGCCAACCGCACACCGTCGTGGCCCGACGCGGGCAATCGCCGCATGAGTTCGGCCAAAAAACCGACATTCTTCTCCGGCGCCAACCGGGAAACGGTCAACAAGACCCGATCGGATGGATGCCCATCGGTTAAACGCGCCCGCATCGCCGGATCGCGTCGGGCGGGCGAAAACAGTTCGCAGTCCACCGCCGGCGGCCATAGTTCGACCCGCTCGAAGCCCGCCGCTGAAAGCTCGTCGCGCATGATCGTCGAGACGGTCAAGTTGCGATCGGCCTGATTGTGATAGGCGCGAGTGAGCCACCACAGCATTCGTGACATGAGTGCCATGCCCGGATACTGCTTTACAAACTCGCCATACAACGTATGGAACGAGAATAGCAAAGGACGCCGCTCGTTATGCGTTAGTAGCCAGTCATGGCATTGGAATCCAAAGGCGAACGGATTCAGAAAATGGATGATGTCCGGCTGGAAACGATCCACCGCTTCGCCCAGTGAATCGTCCGGCACGCCCATTCGATACTCGGGGTAGGAGGGACAGGGAAACGACGCGAAGGTTTTCATCGGAACCGGCGATTCAACCCGTCCCTCCGACTGCGGGCAAATCACCATCACCTCGTCGCCGCAGCTTTGCAAATGGCGAATCAGATTCATCGTACGATGCACCACGCCATCCACCTTCGGCAGATAGACCTCGGCGATGATCAAAATTCGCATCGGATACCACCTCGTCCTTGCGCAAAGCGAGTCCTTGACCTATCGTTTCGCGACGCTATTCCCAAGCCTGCAATAAACAAAGCCGTTGTCGTCTTCGGCGTTTAGGTCACCCGAAAACGATGGTCAGTCGCCATCGCATGAATCGCCATCGCATGAATCGCCATCGCGTGAGCCGCTATCGCATGAGCCGCTATCGTATGAGTCGCCATCGCATGAGCCGCTATCGTATGAGCCGCTCTCGTATGAGCCGCCATCGTATGAGCTGTTATCCTCGCATCGACCGCTGCCCTCGCATTCCAGGCTGTGTGTGTCTTTTAGGCTATCGGCGAGCGGTTTTTGGCCGAGG